>WFMC01000192.1 GCA_009177205.1 Bacteroidales bacterium | reverse complement strand
TTTTACAGATTTTCTCCTGCTTCTTAAGCTCAACGGAGAGTGGAAGTGCGTGGCGAAGGCATATAACCAGAACTCCAACACCATTAAAAAATGAAAGTCATCTTGATAACCGACAGTCCCAATAAACACGGAACGGAATATTGGAAATTCGTTTCCAATGGCGGTCGCTCCAAATTCTTCAAAGCAAAAGAAGTTGGAGATTGTGCCGTGAGAGCAACAGCAATCGCTTCTGGACGCGACTACAAGGAAATATATAATCTATAAAGGCAGATAGAAGGGAAATCTCCCAGAGAGGGTGTGAAGAAAACAACCAGCCGCAAGGTAATGGAAACACTCGAAGCGAAATGGGTATCAGTAATGAAAATTGGCTCGGGCGTAACGATGCATCTCCGTTCCAATGAAATTCCAAAAGGAAGAATCGTATGTAGCTGCTCAAGACACCCGACGGCAGTCATAGATGACGTGCTTAATGACACTTACGATTGCTCAAGAAACGGTAATCAGGCAGTCTACGGATATTGGATATTATGAAACATTTAGATATGAAAGCTATTAAAGCAAAAGCAATCGTAAAGGTACAAACAGATTTTGGGTATTGGTGCCTCGCTGAAATACGTGGTCTCAAAGAAGGAACAATACTTGAAGGCAGATACAATCCTGCAAATAAGGCATTCGACTTTAGTTGGAATGGTCAGGATGCAATGTTATGGATCGGTCAGAACGGAGAATTGGTAGAATAAAGTGTAATTAGAAAAATGTGTGAATCATGACACCGAAACAAATCAAAAAGATGCTGACAAAACGTAACGGTATGTATACCTATTATGACGAAGAGTTAGAAGTATGGGTATACTTTTCCAAAACTGAGAGCCTGACTAAATGTCGAAAGTTCTTAATTCAACTCTTTAAATTATAATGGTATGAAATTTTTACAAGAACAATTCAATAAATGGGAAGAAGATACCCATATTCCGGTTGAAGTCATGAACATGGTCAACTTCATTGCAGAGAAGATAGGGCATGGTGGTGGTATAGAAGAGGAGACCATCTATATCAGGAATCGTGGAGATTATGTTATCGGATACGCCAAAGGATTCTCAATTACTCATTGTACATCCTCTTACGAAGACGGCCCAGAAGTTGATTACTCAGGAGTTTTTGCAAAATGGCTCAAAGGTCTTGGATTCAAGATTGAGAATAGCTATGGTGATAACGGGATGGATTCAGCAATCAATTGGCATGATACCTTCTGGACCGATGAGTTTATCTACACATCCTCAGAGGTCAGCGAAGAAAGATTCATCGAATGGGAAGAAAAAGATTATGTTTACTAAATATGATAAGTTATGACAGTGATTGAACAAAGAACAATGGATGCGATTCAATCCATCAATCGGAAGATGAAAGATAATGCTCATGTAGATTGGGAGCAGAGGAGATATGAGATAGCAAAGGAAGTGCTTGTCGGTTTCGTAGCGAATCCGAAATCAAATGAATTTGGCGCCACGATGAAAACAAGAATAATGGAAGCGGTGACTTATGCTGAAGCACTCATCTCTGAACTCAGAAAGCCGCTACAATAAGTTTTAATCATTTCTCTTAACGTTTCTCCCTTCGGATAATAACTTATTTACCGAGGGGAGAAACGCTTGTTAGAGTCAAGANTAATCAGTAAATTTGCGGTATGGAAGAAATCAGGNTATCTAAGAATGAGAAGAAGGTACTCAGGTTGATTGTCNCTGGGAACGATTGTCCTGACANTTTCNCGATGCACATTTTCGTCGGGTGTATTAGATCGCTTGAACGTAAAGGATTAGTCAAGGGTGCCTATACGGAAGGCGGAGGAGTAGAAGCTGCAAGACTGACATCGGAAGGAAGATGCCTGTTAGCCGAAAATCCCAAGCTCAGTAATAGGATCAATTGGAAATCCATCATTGATACCACTCTTTGGGCAATAGGAGCCATCGGAGGATTGGCTGGATTCATCGCTTTGTTGAGGACGTGTAATTAATAGATGATATGGAAGAGAAAGAATCAAATTCAACTAATTACTGCAAGATAATTTGTAGTGATTGCAAACATTATTATTTCAACAATGGGGAAGGTATCAGCACTGGATGCCGAGCCTTCCCTAAAGGTATCCCTAACGAAGTGTATTATCACCAGCAACATTTATCTCCTATAAAAGGACAAGAAGGAGATTATGTTTATGAGAAAGCTTCTTATGAAGACCTTTCTGCATTTGCCAGATACTTACATAATAAAACGAAGTAACTTTATTTTTTGAAATATTGGTCTAATAGTTTCCCTATTAGCTTTGCATACNTAGNCGGATGTCTTGAATTTCTGTACTCTTGGAAACACNCTGNCATAAATTCTCCTGGATCGTTATGCCCATATTNACCTATCANTATCTNAGNNGCTTCTTCAAATTGCTGNCCACTTATGAATGTATTAAATTCATTTTGGTAATTCTCCCAAATATTTCTTATCTCTGATTTTAAGAATAACAACTCCTTAGAACAAGTAGCATTATACGAGAATAACAGATGCCCTCCTTCGTGAGATGCAAGTGAAAACTGTAGACGGGATTTATCACATCGAGAGTTTCGAATAGCTTCTTTTGAATCACGATTATCAATTACTCCAGTTAATTTCATTGTCTTGGACTTATAAGCCGGTTGATAAGAAGTAACTCCTTGCTCTAATAAATCTTTCGGCTTATAACCTAATACAATTTTGCCTAATTTCCCTTGCTTAAATTCATAATCTCGGGCAATTGAAATCAGTTCGGTTAAGTGAGCCTTAGCGGTCTGAATCGGCATTAACTCTGGTACAATCTTTATATCAACCGAATTACCGACTGCTTTAGACAACAATGAAGAAGCCTTGGATGCCAACTCTTCATAGGTTTCAATTCCGTTGAATTGGCGTGATATTAAAGCAGATTGAATATTATTCAATGTCCTCGCAAAAAGATTACCACGGTATTCACTTGTGACTGAATATTTCATCTTATCCACCATCTCATTGATCTTGTCGGGAGTCGGCTCTTTACCCACTACACATATCTCCTTGATTATCTTTTCAAGCTGAGAATCTTTAGCCACTGATAATCCTCCAGCCTTTAACCCATCCATTAGAACTGAAATCTGATTATTATAAGGCTTATTGAATAGTCCATCTTTTACAGATTTAAGTACTTTCGCTTTATCAAGATTAAATTTATTTACGACAAGATGATTGTATAATTGAACCATCTTATTGTAATTGGTTTGTCTTGAATACATCAATTCAGGGAAAGGCATTTCTTTTACACCTAAAGCTTTGAAAAATTCAGGAAGTGTATTTCTTGACACCCATTCATTAGCAAGCTCCATCGAAGATTGACCAATGAATATGCCTTTATATGGTTTACCTGCATAAGGACCCCCAACATTCGCTTTATCTATACCAATATGTCTTAAATGAGTGATTTCGTGCCATAACGTTCCTAAAGAATCGCATTCTTCATAACTCAATTCTAAGCCATTGCTAACCTTGTACAGTGCGCGAATTATAGCATCCTTTGGCTTAATATAGATACAAAACTCCTTTCTGTCAGCAGAAGCGGCAGCTGTTTTATCTTCATAGAATCTTACTTCTACTTCCTTATCGCTATGAACAAACCAGCCTTCGTTTCCAACAAGGGTTCTGACAAAGTTCTGTAATTCATTTTCAGTGAAATCCTCTCTTAGTTTTGGTAAAGGCTTGCGTCCATCATCACCTATATTTTGATTGTTGTAGTCTCCTGCCCCAGTATTAATAGGAGTATCATCTTCGGGATTCAGAATATCACCCACCACTTCACGGTTATCCTTGATAAAATAAGGGAGTGTCCCTCTATCGGTCGCTTTCTCAATGCGTCCTTCATTATCCCGAATCCATTCCTTGAAGTTTTCAGGAACATCCTTGACCTCATTGATACTTTCGGTTGAGTTTTCGGAATCGTCAGCCCAGAACTCCTCTTCAGTTTTCAGGATCGGGATGGTGTAGCACATCAAGAGTATTAATACAATTTTCATATTGCAGACGCGATTTCAAGGTCACCACTCATTAGATAGGGAAGCATGGCATCCCGCAATTCAGCAAGCAATCGGTTTTCTTCGCTGTTGAGGAAGTGGATATGCTGTTTCCACATGTTCATGAAGAATGGCATTATGGAAGATAGCCTCGTCTTGTCAACATTCTCGATACACAACACCTTGCTGTTAGATTCCTTGATATACGAATCCTCCAATATCGATTCCTTGACTTCGTAATTTTTGAATTTCAAGGAAGAGTTAAGGCTCTTGGCGATTTCTGCGGATTGCTTGCACTGCTCAATAAGGTCTGAGAGTCCAAGTTCCTTAGCCCATACCTTGTTTATGGAAATTCGCAGAACGTTCCTCTCCCTTATCACCCGGTTTATCTCGTGGATAACCTCGTTGAAATCACGATGGATGGTGTTAGGTATTGGATCAATCTTCTTATACTGACCCAAGGCAAGTGAAAACTTATGTTCCGAAAGCTCCTGAAATGATACCCTCTTGGAGACATCCTTCTGTTCTTTTTGGGTCAACTCACATACGGCAAGAATCTGACTCTCGCTAAAGGTATTGAATTTCTTGGTGTAGATACGGTTGTAATGCGAGGCATTCCCTTCACCTCGTTGCTTGCGCTCCTCCACACTCCCCAGTGACGTGGCATCGACCAACATTACATCCTGGCGATTTGCCCTCTTGTCAAGAAGCAAGATGCAAGTAGATACAGGAGTCCTTTCAAACATACGCTCAGGAAGCGAAATTGCCGCAACAAGCCAACCCCTTTCTATCAGACTACGGCGGAACTCTTCCTCAGCTTTGCTTGTCAATACACCCATTGGAAGTATAAGGGCAGCCTTGCCATTAGTACGGTTGAGGCACCTTTCAACGAAGGCGAAATTACAAGTCATATTGCTGAAACCATTGGTCAAAGGTTCCGATATAGGAACTTTCAGATTGAAAGGTGGATTGCTGATGGCTACTTCCGCCATCTCTCCCTCCTCTACCGGAAACATTGGAACCGACACACTTGAATACTTATTGCCTCTCTTTACTTCCCAGCTTTTAAATGTCTCCCCGGTGAGAATATTCTTCTGAATCACGGTTGCTGACATGTTACGTATGGCAAGATTAAAGAGTAGAAGCGGAATCACATTATCGTCAAGTTCCTCACATACGAAATGAGCTTCAGGGTTAAGACTCCATTGCTGTATTGTGAGGCTTCCGCTTCCGGAACAACAATCATAAACAGTCTTCACATCAGAAGATGATGTCAGCCGCGCCACCATTCGCGAAAGCGCCACCGGTGTGTAATCCTGTTTCTTCTCCTTGCGGTCGGCACAATAGAACTGATAGATGCGCTGTAGCCAGTCAACTTTCAAATCAGGNCAGAGCCNNAAATATTNATCGTATATGGAGTGGCTGTTTACATTCATAACCACCTCATATATGCGCTCTGAAAGCCCTGCATGGTTATCAATGCCAAAGATTGCAAGTATTTTTTGTGTCAGTTCCTTTAATTCCATTGAAATTATTTTGTTTTGACGATTTCATTTATTATCTTTGCGGTGAGATAGGATCTAAATAATAAGAATTGGCGAGGGCGTTGCCGCCGCCTGATTAATCTCATACAGAGTCTTTGTTATTTCAAAGGCTCTGTTATTTCTTTTACTGCCCCGTCTCTAAATACCACTATAATTCTCTTGATGGTTTCTCCCAAATTCGCTTTAATAACATCCTCATTGTAAAATGAAGGATTATGGAAGTATAAAATCAGGGAATCATAGTTCGTGCCATTCAATTCATTGAATTTTCTAAGTTGCTTTTTCTTCGCTTTTATTCCATTCCTTATTGTATTGGGTTTGTTTTCCGTAATAGACCTTATGTCAAGCCTCATACCGTTAGTGGTTGTATCCAATGAAGTGAGTTGTTTTCCAGTAAGAGGATTGTAGATGTGTTCGCTTTCAAGGATGCAAGAATATCCATTACGAAAGAGAACATCTTGACACATTAATTCTAAATCAGTGGAAGATAACCCTTTTGGATATTGAGAATCCTGTAAAAAGAATTTCCTTTCACTTTCAGAACTATGATTCTCATGGTCGACATGCGTCGCCTTCAACCCTCCATTCTCGGGATTGAACTCAACATCCTTGTAATTCGGGTCAGCCTTCAGACGCTCATACTCCCTGCGGTTTGCTTCGATGCGAGCAATCTCTTCCGCTGGCTTGGAATCACTATTACCAAACGTAACAGGGTTCTCTAAAATTTCGGTCACCTTCTTCCGGTTATCCTTGATGAAGTAAGGCAATGTTCCACGTTTCTCAGCAGCTTCTATGCGGTCTTCATTTTCGCGTATCCATTCCTTGAAATTATCCGGGACTTCGGTAATGCTATTCACTGAGGGTTTATCTTCATCTAAATCCCAAAATTCTTCCTCCGTCTTAAGTATTGGAAGACAATAACAGAGACATTGAA
>WFMC01000138.1 GCA_009177205.1 Bacteroidales bacterium | reverse complement strand
TTGTTGGCATAAAGCGCCAATGATTTCAAAGGATGAACTCTGGATGCGTTCCCCTTGACTTTCTATTCAATTAAGTGATTGATGCTTTCTTCCGACTCCGGATCATAATATTCTATATTTGATAGCCTCCTGAGGTTCACTTTATTTATATTTGTCACATTCAATGTGTATATTCCTAATTCTTCGTCAAAGAAATATTTGGAATTCGTAACCAAACTTACGATTGGCATGTGGGAATCATCAAATATATAAGATTGCGTAGAAGAGCGGGGAGTCAAATATCCCTCGGAAATCACCAACGCACGAACAACCGTACTAGTATCAATATGAATGGTAGATTCATATCTGGTGCTTTCTGAAGTTGGTTCCGTACCGTCAAGGGTATATACAATATAGGAATCCTCCGGTGTCTTCTTAGGTAAGGATAATTCAAGATCAAGCGGTTCGGACATAATCCCACCGGCAATAGAAAAAACCGGTGATCGGGCAACTTCCGGATATATCANCCCACAATNNNCAGCTCNCGGAGTTGGAATCGACAAATATCCAAANTCATCATCCCCATCAATTTTGCGACCATAAGCAATATTGGGGGAAGGTTGTTTTTTCCAATTTTCAATTTTATCTACAACTTCGTTGTTTTTCCATAGGTAAATGNTGCCTCCTNTTNCACTATCCAATCGGAAGTTCGCGTGCAGACCATCTCCAANTTNATCACAATATAAAAGCACATNTCCTTTTNGTTGAANACTAAGCTCCGGCAAATACCATAGATTATCTTCAATCAATTCATCGCTTATTGCATAGTTTGCCAGATTTATTTCTTCTTCACCGGGATTGTACAGTTCAACCCAGGAATCGGGAAACTCATTCAAATCATCCATCAAGCAATCAATGTTAGACTGCATGATTTCATTTATCATCAGATTCGTCTCCGGTAATTCCACATCATCCTGAGCATACAAACAGCAATAACTAATCAGCGTTGCTGAGACAATCCACAATTTTTTAAATTGTAACTTCATGAAAATATATGTAATTCTTATTTCGCCTTAAGATTTATATTCGCAAAATTAACAAATAATGATTACTACACCAAACTCTAACTTTTAATTATAGGCTCCTTTCCACGGCATTAACACTTTTTGGGAAATAATGATTATATAAGATGAAAACATGACAATTTTGGATATTTTTGGTATTTTATTTAATTTTGCTAAAATTATGATTTTTAATCTTATTGAACATGGTCAATCCTCGAGTAATTGCATTTTATCTTCCTCAATTCCATCCATGCAAGGAAAATGATGAATGGTGGGGTAAAGGTTTTACGGAATGGACAAATGTCGGTAAAGCAAAACCCTTGTTTAAAGGTCATGACCAACCCCGCGTTCCCACCGAATTAGGTTATTACGACCTGAGAATGCCGGAGGTTCGCGAAGCGCAGGCTGAGATGGCTCGCGAGGCTGGAGTGGAAGGTTTTATGTATTGGCATTATTGGTTTGGCAACGGCAAAACTCTCCTGGCGAATATTTTTAAAGAGGTTTTGGAATCCGGGAAACCTGATTTCCCATTCTGCCTTGGATGGGCAAATCATTCCTGGTATGCTAAATTATGGAATGGGGCTGAAACTACTTCAAAGCACCTGTTGATGGAGCAAACCTATCCGGGGAAAGAGGACGCACGGATGTATTTCGACACTTTGCTTCCTGCCTTCAAGGATAACCGATACATTAAAGTAGACGGAAAACCATTATTTTATATCTTCGCGCCTCAGGATTTGCCCGACCAATATATGAAATGGTTTCGNGAATGGNNTGTGNAAGCCGNCTTTCNCGNTATTTACTTTGTAGCAAATATAGTCAAAATATTTGAGAATAAAGATATTTATATTGAACGTGGATTTGATGCAGTTACCTATCAACGTCAAATAAGCGGAGTTGACAAAAAAGGAAAACTTTCTTCAAATATTTTCAAAAGAGCAATTAATAAAGGGAAAAAAGTTCTCAAAGGCACGCTATTACACCGTCCTCCTTTTATGGAGGATTATCGTAAGGTTGCCGAGTCATTCACAACTGAAGCAGAATATGCTGAAGATACAATCCCTACCGTGATGCCACAATGGGATCATACACCCCGCTCGGGTTGGACCGGAACTTTATTATCAAATGCCAAACCGGAGTATTTCAAAGAAGCTATGATAAAAGCTATTAAAGCAGTAGAGAATAAACCGGAGCAAAAGCAAATAATTTTCCTTAAATCATGGAATGAATGGGGTGAAGGGAATTATATGGAGCCTGACCTCACAAATGGACGCGGCTTTCTGGACGCCCTGAAGGATGCAATTAAGACTTGCAAGACTTCATGACCCAATCGTTGAATGATTTTTTAAAATCTTCAATCTCCTTCCTGTTTTCGTATTTTGCATAATCCTTTTCATGGAAATATTTAGTATTCCCATGTGAATTAATAATGGATTTTAAGGTCTTGGAATAAGTTTCCTCATCCTTCCCTGCAATTACTCCAAAACTTGGAAATTCTGTAAGGGTTATTCTGAAATACTCTACATCAGATGCAATAATCGGTTTCTGAAAATAAAATGCCATTTCTAAAATGCCACTTTGAGAGGTTTTTCTATAAGGAAGACACAGATAATCTGCCTTCTGATACAGATATCTCAGTTCATCATCAGAAATGTGACGTTTGAAAATATGTGATGACCGATCTTCTTTGAGTTGAATTNNNTTNACNGATCCATCAANATCTTTGCCTGCTATTATCAAATTTGCTTTTGAAGCGGTTTCATCATCCAGTTTGTTGAATGCATCCATAAGGATATCTACACCCTTGCTCTCGTTGAGATTTCCGAAAAATAATAAATTTACTTTATCCTTTTCGGGTGCATTCAAAATATCCGAAGATATGTTTTTCTCATCGAAGTCTTTGGAAAATAAATATTTAAAGTGTGGAACACTTAACCTCGTCTTCTTGTAGCCGAACTCTTTTAAGAAATTATCGGTTCTCGTTGAGTGTGAAATTACTGAACTTATCTTTTTCAAATACAGATTCTTGAACTTTTCTTTTAATTTATTATTTGTGTCAAGATTCTGAGCGATTACTTCATGAATATCTATAACATGATTCTTTGCTTTTACAATCTCGTGCAAGAATAAAAGGTCAATATGATTACCATAAGTAAGAAAAACGAAAACATCTTCCGGATGTTGAGAGATAAATTTTCTTAATTTTCTTAAATTACTAAATAAAGATATCCCCTTTTTGAATTTAGAGCCTTTGTATTGATTTTTGAAAAAACCATTTTCTATATTTTCGGGTGAGTAATTTGAAAGAATTTCAACATTCAAAGTTCCTGATTCTTTCAAGACTTTCTGCATTGCCTCAAGGTAATAGTGCATTCCGCAATGGATACCTAAATAATCGACTAAATATATATTTTTACTCATGATGAACTCTCTAATTATCGGATTTGAAAAAAAATATAGTAATCTATCTTTCTAATTCAAAACATTTTCAAAATTAATAAATTTTCCAATAATGACTGTGTTTTATGTGCTGAAATGTGTAAATTTCGATTAAATTTCTTTTGAAGTATCCCGTCATAATATGGTTATTTATGTTTGTGTATGAGTCTAATATTTTGTAAATTTGTAAATCTAAATTCAATAATTTAGAATTGAAATATGGAACAAAAAAATAATCAGATAGATAAGCAACGTGTTATTAAAGTGCATTCTCTTAAAAGGTATTGGAGAATGATTCTATCAAAATTAGCCGCGGGGCTTCCCTTGACCAAAGCTCAAAGAGCAAGATTATATAGAATGGCAGGAGTTTCAATAGCCCCCGGTTATGTTAGAGTAGGGAAAGTCTCATTTGACAGTATTCACCCCGAAGATATTTTTATTGGAGAGAAAAGTGTAATTGCAGATGGCTGTATATTGGTTACACACTTTATGGATGTAAAAAATATTATGGANATAAGAAAAANCAATGAGCCGTTTGCGTATTACAGAGNACAAATAAAAATTGGCAAGGGCATCTNTATGGGGTCTAATTGCGTGNTGANNAAACCCGTCACTATCGGTCANNGTGCAATCATATCAGCAGGCTCCATTATAAATAAAGATATTCCNCCCTTTGAAGTATGGGGTGGTGTGCCNGCNAAATTTATCTGCAAAANATATAAAGATGANGAGCAANTNCAACAATTATTAAAAGATTTGGATTAATAGATTTCAGATTATAAAATTCCTGTTAAAATTTTAACAGGAATTTTATTTTTTGATATATTTGTAAAATAATATATTCTTAAAACTTAAACATGAATTTTAAATCAATATTCACAATATCTTTAATATCCTCCTTGTGTCTTGTCTTAGGAAGTTGCAACAGTTCCAATTTACACTCAGAGCATGAAGCACATAATCACGAGATAGAAGAGGGGCATGACCACGAAAATGAAGGACATGACCACTACCACGGTTCGGAGGCAAACGAGGAACACGGAGATGATATTCTTTTCCCTGTTGAAAAGGCAAAGGCAGCCGGAGTAAAAACGACAAAAGTGGCGGCAGGGAGTTTTTCAGAGATAATTCCCACAAGCGGACAAATTCTTCCTTCGACGGCAGAGATATCAAATGTTGTGGCTACCCGCACCGGTATCGTTAAGTTATTACGTCCGTGGAGCATAGGGATGAATGTTGGAGCAGGGGTAAGTTTGCTCTCCATNTCTACTTCAAAATTACCGGATGCTGACCCTGACGCTAAAGCAAGNATTGACTATAATAAAGCAAAGAGCAGTTTTGAAAGAGCCGAAAAATTATATNACGAGAAACTGATNTCTGCATCCGAGTATCAACAAGCTAAAAACGANTTTGAAAACTCCGCTGCATTAATAAAAAATAATAGCAGNGAGAGCTCATCGGGAGTTGTCGTANCCTCNCCTATCAACGGTTACATTTCAGATTGCTTTGTGCAAAATGGAGAATATGTTGAAGTTGGTACCCCCCTTATGACTATTTCAAATAATCGCAAATTACGTTTGCAAGCTGATCTACCACAAAGATATTATCATAAAATTGGTTCGATCCGCTCGGCTAATTTCAAACTTCCCCAAACAGAAACACCCATATCTATTAAAGATTTAAATGGCAAATTAATATCCTACGGCAAAAGCACTGATAATTCCGGTGGTTTTATTCCCATTGTTTTTGAATTTGACAATTCGTCAGGCATTCCATCGGGGATATTCACGGAAGTCTATCTGCTCGGCTCTCCTGTTGAGGGTGTTATCTCAGTTCCCAAAGCAGCTTTAATTGAAGAGCAAGGTGTATATTCGGTATTCGTGCAGGAAGATGAAAATTGTTATAACAAACGGAATGTTAAAATTGGGAAGTCAGATGGTCTGAATGTTGAGATTGTAGATGGTCTGAAAGTCGGGGAAACTATCGTTACGCAGGGAGCAATGCATATTAAATTAGCTTCTGCCAAGAATGTTATTCCCGGACATACTCATAATCATTGAAAAATTAAGGCGAGATGTTAGACAAGATTATAAAGTTTTCACTGAATTATCGTCTTTTAATTATTGGTCTTTCAATTCTGATAATAGGTTTAGGTCTATATACCACCCATAAAACAGAGGTTGATGTTTTTCCAGATCTCAACGCTCCCACTGTTGCTATAATGACGGAAGCAAATGGTATGGCTGCGGAGGAAGTGGAAAGGCTCGTGACATTTCCTATTGAAACTTCAATGAATGGAGCTTCGGGAGTCAGAAGAGTCCGGTCAAGTTCATCACAGGGATTTTCCGTAGTATGGGTAGAGTTTGATTGGGATACAGATGTCTATATTGCGCGTCAGATAGTTTCGGAACGCTTGGCTACTGTTGCCGAATCTCTACCTCCAAATGTCAGCACACCGGTGATGGGACCTCAATCCTCAATATTGGGAGAGGTTCTGATTATTGGTTTGACATCCGATGAAACTTCCTCAATGGANTTGCGCANANTTGCCGAATGGACACTGCGACCAAGGCTTCTGTCGGNTGAAGGTGTTTCACAAGTGTCAGTTATCGGAGGGGATATAAAAGAATATCAAATACTTTTAAATCCGGCTGCAATGCGCCATTATAACATTACTATCAATGATGTTCTGGAAGCAACAGAAAACTTTAACCGAAATGTCAGCGGAGGAGTAATAAATGAGTTTGGCAATGAATATTTGATTCGCGGCATTGCTCAGGGCGATATTATTGAACGTCTAAACACGGCAATGGTGAAGATGGTGGATAATTATCCCGTAACATTGGCGGATATTGCGGAGATTACAATAGGAGGAGAAACCCCGAAATTCGGAACAGCCTCCGTAAAAGGTAAAGATGCGGTTTTGATTACTGTTACCAAGCAGCCAAAAGTCGGAACGGTTGAATTGACCGAAAAACTGGAAAATGTCGTGGAAGAGGTCAGAAAAACACTTCCTGCTGATATCAGCATATCAACCGATATCTTCCGCCAATCAGATTTTATTGACAGTTCCATTAATAATGTCAAGACCTCTTTGATTGAAGGTGGATTATTTGTGGTTATTATCTTATTCCTCTTTTTAGGGAATGTTCGCACTACGATAATATCATTAATAACCATACCGGTGTCATTGTTGGTATGTTTGATTGTCTTGAAATATTTAGGTCAGACAATAAATACAATGAGTTTGGGCGGCATGGCTATAGCTATCGGCTCGCTCGTGGATGATGCGGTAGTGGATGTAGAAAATGTCTGGAAAAGATTGCGTGAAAATAGGGCATTACCCGCTGATATCCGGAAAAAACCTATAGAGGTGATTTATCAGGCATCTCGCGAAGTCCGACTTCCTATTTTAAATTCGACATTAATAATAATAGTCAGTTTCATACCTCTATTTTTTTTGACGGGAATGGAGGGTAGAATGTTGGTGCCGCTCGGAATCTCTTTTATTACAGCTCTTTTTGCTTCCACAATTGTAGCATTGACCTTAACACCGGTATTGTGTTCTTATCTCCTTACGCATAAGAAAGTTGAAAACATCGTAGAAAAAGAATCACCACTCACGCGGAAGATAAAGAAATATTACTCTATTGGTCTTACATACGCATTCAAGCATCAAAAGGTGGTGATTATTTCCGCTGCCGGCTTATTACTGCTCTCCATTGGTCTATTTTTCACCTTAGGAAACACTTTCCTTCCCCCATTCAACGAGGGTTCATTCACTATAAATGTCAGTTCTCTACCGGGAATTTCTCTGGATGAATCAAATGCAATAGGTCATCAGGCGGAAGAGATATTGATGTCAATTCCGGAAATTAAAACTGTAGCCAGAAAAACCGGGCGTGCCGAACTTGACGAACACGCCTTGGGAGTTAATGTTTCTGAAATTGAAGCTCCGTTCGAATTAAACGGTCGCTCACATGCCGAATTAGCGAAAGACATTCGTGAGAAATTATCTGTTATAGAAGGGGCGAATATTGAAATCGGACAACCGATAAGCCACCGGATTGACGCAATGCTAAGCGGAACTCAGGCAAGCATCGCCATCAAACTTTTTGGTGAAGATATGAATACGCTATATCTGTATGCCAATAAAATCAAAAGTGCAATTTCCGACATTCCCGGTTTGACCGATCTGAATGTTGAGCAATTAATAGAACGTCCGGAAATTAAAATTGTTGCTCGTCCGCATATATTGGCTAAATTGGGTCTCACCGAACCTGAATTGAATAGTTATATATCTATGATGTTGGCGGGAGAGAAAGTTGGAACGGTTTATGAAAACGACAGGAATTTCAATATTATTCTTAAAAGTCAAAATAACACTCGCAACTCAATTGAATCACTTAAGGATATTGTAATAGTTAACAAGGAGGGCAAGGATATTCTGTTGTCGGATGTGGCGGATATATCATCCTCATCCGGTCCCAATGGTATTAACCGTGAGAATGTAAAACGTAAAATTGTAATTTCTGCCAACACATCCGGAAGGGATGTCGGCTCGATTGTGAGAGATATCCAAAACTCTATCGATGAAAAAATCATCCTGCCGGAAAATTATCATCTGGAGTTCGGCGGGCAGTTTGAGAGTGAGAGGGAAGCATCACGTCTCCTGCTATTTACCTCATTGTTAAGCATAATCGTGATTTACCTTCTTCTATATCTGGAATTTAAGAACGCCAAGGAGAGTGCTATTATTCTTTTAAATCTTCCGTTTGCTCTCATTGGAGGTGTATTAATCCTAAGATTCACTTCAGGAGAAATATCTATTCCCGCAATCATTGGATTTATATCATTATTCGGAATTGCTACCCGAAACGGAATGTTGCTGATTTCTCGATATAATGCTCTTCTATCAGAAGGATTACCATTAATGGAAAGTATAAAGAGAGGGTCTGCCGACAGAATGAATCCTATTTTAATGACAGCTTTGACATCTGCATTGGCTCTTATTCCATTGGCAGCTCGTGGCGACCTTCCAGGAAATGAAATTCAAAGTCCAATGGCAATTGTAATCTTGGGAGGTCTTGTGTCTTCCCTGCTCATGAATGCCTTTATAATTCCGATTGTGTATCATTGGATGAAACAAAAATCGATAAAAGATTAATATATGAAGTTAAAAGTTAAGAATATATTTTTATTAACATTTGTTTTAGCGTGTTTTAACGACAGTTCAAATTCCTTTGCAAGAAGCATAGAAGATGTTTTGACAGAATTAGCATCCAACAACCTATTGCTGAAAAGTTCTCAGTATGCTGCCAAAGCTAAGGTTTTGGAACTGCAATCGGGAAATACCCTCCCTGCAACTTCAATAGAATATTCCCCTTTTTTTAGATCAGGTCAAACCGGTCTTGCAAGTTCCGAATTAATCATAAAACAAGATTTTGAATTTCCAACTCTTTATCATTCTCGCACCAAAGCTATTGAAGCTGAAAAAGAGGTTTTGAACAGCTCACTTGAGTCCCAAAAATCACGTCTCCTTAATGATGCCAAGATCAAATGTCTTGAATTGGTTTATGTCCGTACGGTCGGAGATATTTTAAATAGGCAACTCCGAGCAGGCGACTCCCTATTGGCAGCTTATCAAAAGAAATTTGATATGCGGGAGGCAACCCAATTGGAAATTAATAAAATCAAATTGGAAAATGCTGAATTGGAACGAGAATTGGCAGAAAACGATTTGAAGGAAAAAGATATTATTAATATCCTTATCGCCATGAACGGAGGTATGGATATTAATCTGACAGATCTCTCTTACGATAATCTTTCAGAAGATTATATTTTGCCTGTGAATGTAGATAGTTTGCTGGCAAACAATCTGGAAGTCAAAAGCGCGGAATCGGAAGTAAATTCAGCACGCATCGGAGTATCCTTGGAAAAACAGAGTTGGCTCCCTTCAATTTCTTTGGGGTATCGACGAAACACAGAATTGAACGAAGCATCAAACGGAGTTTTAATAGGATTGGAACTCCCATTATTTTCAGTTTCACAAAAGAGGAAATCTGCTAACGCGAGATTAGCCGCATCCCTTGCTAATCTTGATAATATCCGGGTTGAAGAAAAGACCCGCCTAAATTCGGAATTTATTAAATTACAATCCTTAAAGAGAACAATTGCAACTTATAATTCTTCTCTGATTGAAGAAACCATCAATCTATATAAAAGAAGTTTGGATTTAGGTCAAATATCTATTATAGATTATTATAATGAATCTTCAATTCTATATCAACACCTTCAGAATAAAGCCCGATTGGAAAACGATTTTCAAACTACTCTCGCTTCATTCCTCCGAGGGCAATAATGGCGGGAGCGAGGATGATCCTTCTTCATTAGCTTTCAATCCCCTATCCTCCTTAGATTTCAATTGAAGTCCGCATCCTATCGTATAACCCAACCGCCAAGAAAACCAATGAGGATATTCACAATCCATAAATGCCAAGAATATGAGAATAAAAAATCCTATATGATAACGTTTTCGAGTATTGGGTTGAGCCAAATTCCAATAAAAGAAGAATATAAATATCGCCGGAACCAAACCGAACTGAATGAAGAATTTTTTGTAACCGGCACCTTCCACTTTCTTTTTATCCGCACTCGGAACTCCGAAAAAAACATCTCCGTTAGAAACAGCTAAATCATATAAAATATCTGTGCGGGAATTTGTTCTGTTATTTCCCTCGATACCCCTGTGTTTATCCGTTTCCAGACGGCTGAATATTTTTTCATTTACTATATTATCTCCTCCACCCCAAGACTGAAGACCTATTATTACAATCATTCCTATTATGGAAGTCGCAATAATTGTTCTGGTATCTTTAATTTTTAATAAAACCCAACCGATAACAATTAAAAGATAGCCTGCAAGAGATAAGGAAACCAAGATTCCTGATAAGATTACCCACATATACCATCTTTTGTGGAATTCAAAATTATTGGCGGCTAAAATCATAATAGACACCAAAGCCAAGTGCCCCGGCTCTATAAAAAATGCCTGGAATCTAATGAACTCTCCCGGATCTAAGGCGGGTTTAAGATAAAATATGTAATTCTGCATCACTCTGTATGTCTCCAATCCGGGTTCAAAACCTACCGGAGGCAGGAAAGGTCGGATTTTCACGAACATCAAGGCAAAATATAATATTAATCCCAATCCGACGAATATTGCAAACCAGACAGATACAAATTTAAGCAATTTCTTTTTTTGATCTTCCGGGAGAATAAAGAGATAAATGGCGGGTAAAAACCTTAAAGCGCTGAATACTCCAAATATCATACCACGAGATATCGCAAAACTGATAAATATCGTAAACAGAAAAATAAACAAATTGATTAAGCGGGAATTGACATGAATCTTATAACCCATGACTACTAAGCATCCTAACATAATCACATTTACCACACCTACCATTGGAGTAGTAGGAAGCTTGAAATTAAGCCATGCGTAAGAAGATAAAATAAGATATATCAAACATGTGATTTTGAAAATTATGAATGCAATATTTCGCAACATTTTATTGAGTTTAAAAATNGTTTCTANCTTCTTAATTTTTTNATCNCTTCCAAACAGGTCTCGACTATAGACTTTTGATTTGACATCTTCTAATGCACTGTCNAATCTATTTGCCACTATAGNTTGAGATTCTGCTTTAAATTTCTCCAAATCATTGACAACACGACTCCCGAAGAAAGTAGCACCATCTTCAAGTGTAGGTTCATATATTATGACCTTCGCCCCTTTCGCCTTAATCCTCTTCATCACCCCTTGAATACTCGAATGGCGGAAGTTATCACTGTTACTTTTCATAGTAAGCCGATAAACTCCGATTACACATTCCTCCTCTTTATTATAGTCAAATGATGAATTTGAAGCGTATCCGTAATACCCCGCTTTTCTTAATATCCTGTCTGCAATAAAATCCTTCCTTGTCCGATTGCTCTCAACAATAGCTGACATCATATTTTGAGGCACATCGGCGTAATTTGCAAGCAACTGCTTAGTGTCTTTCGGCAGACAATATCCGCCATATCCGAATGAAGGATTATTATAATGCTCCCCTATTCTCGGATCAAGACCGATCCCCTTTATAATGGCTTTTGAGTCCAATCCCTTTATTTCCGCGTAAGTATCCAATTCATTAAAGTAACTCACTCTCAATGCCAAATAAGTATTGGCAAAAAGTTTCACTGCCTCCGCCTCTTTCATACCCATGTAAAGCACCGGTATATCCTTTTTCTCTGCTCCTTCAATCAAAAGTCCGGCAAAAATTTCTGCCTGATGTTGCAAATACGGAATGTCAGCCAATTCGGATATCGCTTGGTTTTCCGCATCAAATTCTTCTGAAGGCAATAATTTAGGAATTCCCACAATTATTCTGCTCGGATAAAGATTATCATATAAAGCCTTACTTTCACGCAAGAATTCTGGAGAAAAGATAAGATTCAATTTCTTTACTCCCAATTTTTGATATTTCAAATATAAAGATCTGCAATAACCAACCGGGATAGTGGATTTAATAACCATAGTGGCTTTCGGATTCACTTCCAGAACCATATTTATGACCTCCTCAACTTTTGAAGTATCAAAGTAATTTCTTTCAGGGTCATAATTGGTAGGAGTGGCGATAATCACGAAATCAGCATTTTTATACGCAATTTTACCATCCAGGGTAGCGAGCAATCTCAATTTCTTTTCCAATAAATTTATTTCTACATAATCCTATTGCTTGAATGACTCTCTATTATTTACTTTTTCAACTTTTTCCTGCACTACAT
>WFMC01000039.1 GCA_009177205.1 Bacteroidales bacterium | reverse complement strand
TTGAAGTCATCACGCAGCATATTGAGCGGGGCCTAAAAAAAGAAGGGGCGTGTCTGCCGAGGGGAACGATCTAAGTCACGATCATTAAATAGCTTTAAAAATTATTAATAGCGTTTCCGCTTTTTATTACAGCCTTCACAGGCTCTTAATTTTTCTTAATATTTCTTTTTTGTTGTCAAAGAAACAACTACCCAATCATTATCTCTCTTGCATTGCACAATTAACATATAAAATGACTATACGAAATAGTTTTTGAAAAAATTTTATTAAAAAATGTGAAAATTTAATAACTTTTCGTCTATTTTGGCTCCAAGCCGAGGATTTCGCACACTTTTTTAATAGTTTTTTCTATATCTTTTTTTGATTCCAGATCTTCTGAATTTAATACATGTTTAGCCTTTATATAATGCTCCATGCGCGAATTTTTATGCTTTTCCACAAATGCGTGTAATNNCTCCNTAGGCACTTNCTCCACTATCGGACGCCGTGTCTGAGCCGTNAGTAGTCGTCTTACGGTGCACTCCACTCCGGCATCGAGAAGCACAGTCTCTCCTACGCTATTCATGTATNTCATATTGTTATTATGACATGGNGTTCCACCCCCGCAACTGACCACTACATTATCAAATTNCCCCACTTCGCGAAGCATCATCNCCTCCAATCTGCGAAATTCGTCTTCNCCCTTTTCGGAAAATATTTCCGGAATGGTCTTGCGATATCTCTGTGTTATGTAAAAGTCAAGATCAATAAATTCATAACCGGTTGCTCTTGCGAGGGCACGACCGAGAGTTGTCTTGCCACTTGCCATATAACCTACAAGGAAAATTGTCATTTTTTATGTAAATTTATTTTTCGGTGAGAGAATACACTCTGCGAAGTGAATCAATATATGGAGTTAATTTTGATTTACGGAGGTTTTTGGGAGTCATCACATTTCTGTAATGAGCCGGAAGGGATGCTCTATAGTTTTNCNATTNCGAATGGCGGTCATATTCCCTGTCAAGCAGATTCAGTCCNCTTTTATAATTTACAGANTNAAAGGGGNTCAATCTGCGTGAGGATTCGAGCAGCAGGCGTGCCAGGTCAATACCTTCATAGCATGCGGAATCAGATTCATATACTATTTGATATTCCCACATTTCCACAGGGAAAAGTTTTTCCACCAGATGGCACATTTCGATTGCTTCCTCCGGTTTGCCTGCCATTAATAGCCTGCTGCCGAGGCGCAAAAGCGCAAGGCGTTGATATGTAATCATTGGTCCGAAAGTGGCATCGGCATAAATATCTTTGGGTTCATATCCCGGTCTGACGCCCGATAAGGTCTTACGGGCTTTCTGCAGGTCGTTGCGTAGCACATATTCCGGCACCGGGTCATCGGTTTGATAGGTCAACCTGCGGGTATGCAGCGCCCGCGATGTGAACGGGTAGACTCCACCAAAGTCATTTGCAGGCAGACTTGATTGCCAATATACGGGTCTCGGTTTTTCGGAGGCTGCGTTTGTGGCTATTATGTCTAAAGTCGCCAACTGTTTGAGATTGATATGTGATGAGGCGGATGCCACAGCTGCCGAACGGATAAAGATTGAATCCGCTCCTACACCTGAAGGATTGGCAATTCTGAGCATTGCCGGAAATTTATAACCTTCTTTCACGGCATATCGCATCTTAAGAGCCTCCACCGCATCTACGGCATTCAATGTGTCAGCCGGAGAGGGTAGTGCCGGAGAAGAAACGTAATAACTCGTTTTCAATATGCCGTAAGGGAGCAAGTTCGGGTTTATCTGCATTTCAAGCTGGGGATGAACCTCACCCGGAGTGAGAAGTTGACTGACATACCATGGTGTGGAAAGGTAAGCGGTATTTATAATGGTGACGTCCCGTCTAACCCCACCTACCTCCTGAGCCCACCAAAGAGGAAAAGTGAAATTATCTCCGTTGGTGAAAAGGATTGCATTCGGCTCGAGAGATTCCAATAAATTAGTGGCGAAGTCAGATACTCCCTGACGACCTGAACGATTATGATCGTCAAAATTCTCAGCCAACATCCAGGCAGGGATGAATACAGCCACTAATGTGGAGAAAACTTTGAGGGGAAGGTTGAAACGTTGAAATTTCTTTTTCAAATGCAGTGTCAACATTCCGTAAAGCCCCGCTCCTATCCAGAGCGAGAATGCCCAAAATGAGCCGAGAAAAGAATAATCCCGTTCGCGTGGCTCGCGTGGCGATTGATTGAGGTAGACCACTATAGCGAGTCCCGTCATCAGGAAAAGGAAAAGAATCACGGTGCTGATGCGTTCTCCTCTTTGTCCGCGATTTTGAAGCACAAACATTCCCAAAATGCCGAAAAACAACGGGAGAAGAAAATAGCGATTCCGTCCCGGATTATCTTTGCCTATTTCGGCAGGCAAATTCCCTTGCTGTCCAAGCATCAGATCATCCACCGGCGGAATTCCGGTGATAAAATTGCCATGTTCCACTTCCCCTGTAGCAAACCGATCGTTTTGCTTTCCGGAAAAATTCCACATCAAATAGCGTAGATACATATAACTTATCTGATAGCCGAGGAGNTAGCGCAAATTCTGAAGATAAGNCGGTTTTAACTCTGTTTNNTGAAAACGCTTGCCGTCAGACCCCAATTTTCNGACAGGATTCCCTACGGAGNCGAAAGCGTANGAGATTTTGGTAGGTGTCATTNNGGATNGAGACATTNCCGCCCAGTCTNTATAACATTCTATGTCGGCAGGGTTGGAACTTGTCAATCGCGGGAAAAACATATTCAATTCGGGAGTGTAAAGTATTTCCGATGAATAATCATATAGGTCATAATGGGGTTNAGCGCAGCAAGTGTCAGGAGTGANANNGGGAGATTTGATCTTGCGTGCGNTNTTGGANTAATCGGGAGTGGAATCGGANTTGNAACTNTCCACCCTCATTATTNGTGAGTAAGGGGNCTTGCNGNAAAAGAGGGGAGTNCTCCCGTATTGGTCGCGNNCTANATANGNAGCNNGGGCGAAGATATTGGAAGGGTTCCCNTCANTCATCGGAGGGTTAGCGGAAGCGCGTAGCAAANGCAACATATATGAAGAATATCCGGCAAGGAGAAGCGCAGGCATCCACAAAATTAATTTCCAATGGAAACTGATTTTTGATTTATATTGCATAAACATCGGAATACCCCACGTCAGCAGAATGATTATCAGCCAAAGGAGAATAACACCTGAATGATAACCGAAATGCAAATAGTTTACACAGAATAATTCAGTCTTGGAGGCGAGCCAAATTACTCCCGGCATCATGCCCAAAAGTATTAAGCCGACTATTGCCATGGAGGCAAAGATGGTGAGCCAAAATTTTTTAGCGCCAACCGGATTGCGATATCTTCTGAAGAGCCAAATCAGCATGAGAGCAGGAATGACGAGCAGATTGAGCTGATGAACTCCGATGGAGAGCCCCGTAAGATAGACTATAAGGAGAAGATGCCTTGCGGCGGATGTCCGATTCCGAATAAACATCCATCCAATCATCAGCCTGACGCAGAGAGCGGTCAAAAAGAGAGAGAAGGCATAAACCTCGGCTTCGACGGCTGAAAACCACGGAGAATCGCTCCACGCGAAAATTAACCCTGCAGATAAAGAGGCAAGCGCACCCGAATAACGCGAAAATTTGCCCGGAAGCAAGCGAATGATTATGAAAAGGGAAGAAGCGAGAAAGGCTGCCGCCAAGGCAGTGAATAATGCTGAAGAAAGATTTACTGCTATTGCTATGTGTTGAGGGTTTGAGCCTCCGAAAAGAGAAAAAATGCGGGCAGTGAGACTCCAGAAAGGATTGCCCGGAGGGTGACCTATCTCAAGACGGGTGGCTGTAACCAGATATTCCGGGCAATCCCAGAAAGAAGCATCCGGCTCCAAAGTGAGAATATAAGCTATAAAGGCTCCGAGGAAAGTCAGCACCGAGACCATCCTTCTTAAAAAAAGCTTATCGGATAGCAGTAATTTCATACTGCAAAAATAGTAAATTTTGGGTAATTAGGGAATATTTGTTAAATTTGCATTGAAATGCAACCCTTTGAAGAGATACAGAATCAACTTAAGTCTGAATTGACCCGAATGAATGAAATTATTCGGGCAACTCTCGCTACGGATAATGATTTGATGAATCAAGTCGTAACTAATTATCTTACTGTGAAAGGGAAGCAGATTCGCCCGATATTGGTATTGCTGAGTGCTCGCTTTTTCGGCTCAATAACCGAGCATACCCTTTATGCCNGTGCAGCCCTGGAGATGCTTCATAACGCATCTCTTATTCATGATGATGTGGTTNACGAAACGCAACTCAGANGAGGCAATCCGACAATAAATNTTTCATGGGGCNATCATCTGGCTGTTTNNGTCGGTGNTTACTTTGTATCAAACGCTTTGGCTGCCGGAATCCACANAGGGCGAGTAAGTATAATAAAGGCGTTGTCGGATTTGGGTAAAGAGTTGTCTCTTGGCGAAGTTGACCAGATATGCAATGTAAGAGATCATCATTTAGATGAAGAGAGTTATATAAACATGATTCGCAAAAAGACGGCATCTCTTTTTATGAATTGTGTCAAAATGGGAGCAGAGACTGCGGGAGCGAATGAATCAGATATTGATCCAATGGTGGAGTTTGCTGAATATTTAGGCTTATGTTTCCAAATTAGAGATGATATCTTTGACTATTACAAGGATGAAAATATCGGCAAGCCTACCGGAAATGATTTAAGAGAGGGGAAGGTTACACTCCCATTGCTTTACGCCCTTAATCATGCTTCGGATAAAAAAAGTGCCGACCGATTCAAGGAAATAATTAAAAGAGGTTCGCTTTCGTCGGAGGAGATAGAAACGCTCGTGGAGTTTGCCAAAGATAATGAAGGGATAGACTATGCATATAAGTATATGCGTGAATGTCAAGATAAAGCGAAGCAAATATTATACACTTATCCTCATAGCGAATGGCGCGACAGCTTTGAAAATCTCTTTGAATATATCATCGAAAGAGACAAATGATGTCTCAGCCGAGGGTCTGAAATTACCTAAGAATCGTGGGACTATTGCCATACATGAAAGAAGGAGTTATAGAAGCCGGTTGCGATGAAGCGGGCAGAGGGTGTCTGTGTGGTCCGGTGNCATGCGCGTCTGTGATTTTACCTCCTGATTTTGANTGTCCGGAATTGAATGATTCAAAACAATTGTCCGAAAAGATGAGAGACTCGCTCCGTCCTGTTATAGAGGATTNNGCGTTGGNTTGGAGCGTAGTGATGATAAGTCCCCGTGAGATTGACAGAATGAATATCCTTCAAGCTTCAATTCATGGGATGCAATGCGCTTTAGACAATCTGAAATGGCTGAGAATATTTCCGACACCTTTTGCCGATACTCCCGAAATTGTAGCCGGAGAGGCGGCTGTGCCACAGCATATTCTCGTTGACGGAAATAAATGGAAACCGTATAAAAATATTCCGTTCACCACGGTGGTGCATGGAGATGCAAAATATATGAGCATAGCGGCTGCCTCTATTCTTGCAAAAACTTATAGAGATGCCTATATGCGAAAATTAGCACGCGATTATCCGGGATACGGGTGGGAAAGAAACATGGGCTATCCCACGCGGCAGCATCGCGAGGCTATCGCAAAATTGGGAGTTACACCCCATCACAGAATGAGTTTCAAACCTTGTCAACCCTCTTTGTTTGATTAATTATGGAAGAAAAAAGATTATTCCTCCTTGATGCGTATGCATTGATTTTCCGCGCCTATTATGCTTTAATTAAGATGCCGCGCATCACTCACGACGGCTTTAACACTTCAGCCATATTCGGTTTTGTAAATACTCTTGAAGAAGTTTTACGACGTGAGCACCCCACTCATATTGCAGTATGCTTTGACCCGCAGGGACCTACATTCCGCTCGCGTGCCTTTGAAGATTATAAAGGGGAGCGTCAGGCAACTCCGGAAGATATCAAACTCTCTATTCCGATTATAAAGGATATAATCAGGGCTTATAATATTCCAATCCTTGAAGTTGAGGATTTTGAAGCCGATGACGTCATAGGCACTATGGCAAAAAAAGCGGAGAAAGAGGATTTCACTACTTATATGATGACTCCCGATAAGGATTTCGGTCAGTTGGTTTCGCCTAATGTGCTTCAGTATAAACCCTCCTATCGCGGACAAGATTTTGAGTTGAGGGGGGAGGAGGAAGTGTGCCAACGCTATGGCATTTCTTCCACCGGACAGGTCATAGATTTGCTGGCTCTGATGGGGGATAAGATTGATAATATTCCGGGTTGTCCCGGCATTGGGGAAGTGACTGCGATTAAATTAATTGCCGAATTTGGCTCCGTTGAAAATCTGTTGGATCACACCGACAAACTGAAAGGGGCTTTGCAAAGAAAAGTTGTGGAGAATGCCGAGCAAATTAAGTTCTCGAAGTTTCTTGCCACTATTCGTACTGACGTCCCTTTGGATGCCACGCCCGAGTCTTTGAAACGTCAGAAGCCCGACAAAGAAAGATTGATGGAAATTTTCAATAAATTGGAATTTAAAACTCTTGGAGAGAGGGTGATGAGACGCATCAATCTGGAGTTGCAGGAGGAAAACAGCTCTAACATGTCCGGTGCAATAAACTATTCCGATAAAAAGGGCGGTTTTGTCGGTTCACTCTTCGATTTTGATAATGAAAGTGCCGGAGAGGCGACTTCCGCTTCCTCCGCTCTTGAAATTTCTGACGNCAATCTGAAAATTGTGAATTCCCTTCGCGAGTTGGAAGAAATGCAGGATGCTTTGCTGAGTCAGTCCGGAGTGGGGCTTTACATGGGAGTGTATGGGGAGAATGATATGACTTGTCGGCTCATGGCTACAGGCATCGCTATTGAAGATGGAAGAGTGTGGGTGATAAATCCCGAATTTAAAGAGGGACAGGCTGCATTNCTTGACATCNTNGCGCGTCCGGATATTTGCAAAATAACAGATGCAGCNAAGCTGAANTATGTGGTGGCTGCGCGTGAAAGAAATGATGAGGTGCAGGCACTCAATAATTTTTATGACGTTACACTTGCCCATTACCTCTTGCAACCGGATATGCGGCATGCCACTGAGATTCTGGCTTCCTCAATTTTNGGAATTACTTTGNCTCCGGNACCNGAAACATTCGTTTCGAANGCGGNCAAAGGTAAGAAATTGCCTGNATTTNCNGGNATTGAGCAATTAGCGGAATCGGTGGGAAGCAGAGCATTGGCAATTTTGAAAATTTGCCAACCATTGAAACATTCGCTCGAAAAGGAGGGTCTTTCAAAATTATATGATGAAATTGAAGCTCCGCTTGTGGAGGTCTTGGCGAGGATGGAACTGACCGGAGTGCGCATTGATGTTGATGCACTCAATGAGGCAGCCAAAGTGATGGAAGAAAAGATTTCATTGCTTGAAAAAGAGATATATGATTTGGCAGGTGAAGAATTTAATGTTGGGAGTCCATCAAAGGTGGGAGAGATCCTTTTTGACAAACTTCTTCTGGATGATAAAGCCAAAAAAACAAAGACCGGACAATATTCCACTTCTGAGGATGTACTTGAAAAGATAGCTCACAAGAATCCTATCGTAGGCAAAATTCTGGAATATCGTCAATTAAAGAAATTGCTGACAACTTATCTGACTGCCCTGCCCGCTGCTATAAATCCGGAGACAGGTAGAGTTCATACGAATTATAATCAGACTGTTACCGCCACGGGTAGAATATCCTCCTCGAATCCAAANCTGCAGANCATTCCGGTNCGTGAGGAAGTAGGGAGAGAGATAAGACGCGCTTTTATCCCTTCAGAAGGGAATCTGTTTTTATCGGCGGATTATTCTCAGATAGAATTGAGATTGGTGGCTGATTTTGCCAATGATGAAACAATGATTGATGCTTTCGCTCATGATAAGGATATTCATGCAATCACCGCAGCCAAAATATATCATAAGGATAATCCGGAAGAAGTGACTGCTAATGAACGTAGAAATGCCAAAACTGCCAACTTCGGAATCTTATATGGCATCTCAGCTTTCGGACTTGCTTCCCGGTTGGGTATCCCGCGTGCCGAAGCGAAAGAATTGATAGATAACTATTTCAAGAGTTNCCACACCATTAAGAAGTATATGGCGGATTCAGTGGAATTTGCACGTGAACANGGCTATGTCTTAACTAAAATGGGTCGAATCCGCCGCCTGCCGGACATCAACAGCAAAAATCCTGTAGTGAGAGGTTATGCCGAGCGAAATGCCATTAATGCTCCCATTCAAGGTTCAGCGGCGGATATCATCAAGAAGGCGATGATTGATATTTTCCGCGAGATGAAGGAGAAGAATTTAAAATCCAAGATGATCATGCAAGTGCATGATGAATTGAATTTTGATGTTGTGCCGGAGGAACTTCCGATACTTCAAGAAATTGTGGAGCGAGGCATGCAGTCTGCCTTTTCTGGTAAAGTCCCCTTGACAGCCTCATCAGGTGTAGCTTCAAATTGGCTTGATGCACATTGAGTTCACGGAAAGTTATAGTGAAATTCCATTGAAAATAATAGAAAGGTTGATTAGGATATCAATAAGGAAGAATAATCTTTGCGAGGTTTAACATTTCATAATATATTTTGGTGTTATCTTTGCGAATAAAAGGGTAAATCTGTAAAAAGACACTTTTTCAAAGTGTGTTGCAGAAATTATGATTGATTAATCTTGGATTGAAATTTTTAAAAATGGAATTACTATATTCTTTGCTTTATATGCTTAATGAGATGTCACCCTATATTCTTCTGGGATTTCTCATTGCCGGACTCCTTCATGCTTTCATACCACAAAAAACTTTTGCGCGCCATCTTGCCGGCACCGGCTGGCGTCCGGTGTTGAAAGCCGCTTTAATAGGGGTACCTTTACCCCTTTGCTCTTGCGGAGTTCTTCCCACGGCTATCGCTATGCGCAGAAACGGCGCATCAAGAGCCGCATCCACTTCATTCCTTGTGTCAACTCCACAGACAGGTGTTGACAGCATTGCCGCCACCTGGTCGCTTTTGGGTCCCGGCTTTGCTGTTATCCGCCCTGTAGCCGCGCTTACAACTGCCCTCTTCGGAGGTATGGCAGTCGGCAGATCGGAAAAAGAGGATTCTTCGGAAATATGTGCCACAATAGCAGATGTTGATAACAAGGATAAGCAAAGTTTTATTGAAAAAATCGTTTCTGCATTCCGTTACGGTTTTATTGACCTTGTCGGGAGCATCGGCGGTTGGCTCGTAGCCGGATTGATAATAGCTGCGCTTATCACCGTCTATGTGCCGGAAGACTTCTTCTCGATTCTCGGCAGAACTCCTATTCTTTCGATGATAGCGGTTCTCATAATTGCCATTCCGATGTATGTATGCGCCACGGGTTCAATCCCTATTGCATTGTCGCTTGTCTTGAAAGGCTTGTCGCCCGGCACGGCATTGGTATTGCTCATGGCGGGTCCCGCAGCCAATTTTGCATCCTTTACCTTAATCTCGCGAGAAATGGGGAAAAAGGCGGCAAGTATTTATCTCGCCACTATAATTTTAGGTGCTGTAGCTTTCGGACTGGCAATAGATTATCTCTTGCCGGCAGAATGGTTTGGGATAAATATGAAAGAGAATTTCGCAGAGCATTGCATGCATTTTAATTCATTTTCAAGTTTATGCTCCGCAATATTGGTTGTGTTGCTTCTTATTGCATTAATTAAAAGGTATTTACCATCAAAATACATTACATCAAATATGACTAAGGAATATATTATCAAGGGTATGAATTGCCCTCATTGTCAGGCAAGCGTTGCAAAAAGTATAAGTAGCGTTTCAGGTGTTACCCAAGTGGAGGTTAACCTATCATCCGGAATAGCAACTGTAGAAGGGGAGCACAATCCCGATGAATTAATCCGTGCAGTCAGAAGTGCCGGTTTCGATGTAGTCTGACAAAGGTACCCCCTCGTCCTGACTCCCGCATAATTCTTCAAGTTTCAATAAAGAGGAATCCACGCCATAATGAGTGCATATAATGGGAATGCATGTCAGCCCGCATTCTATGCATTTAAGACAAATCACTGTTGCTGTTAACGGCAGATATGTGGATATGATTTATTTTTCAAAGAAGAAAAATCGGATTAAATAAAGAAGAAATATCGGACCCGAAGACCCGATATTCCTTCTTTTATAGTATAGGGATTGATTAGCAATTGTAGCGCGCGAAATCTGCTTTAAGCATATCTCCGGTCTCGATAAATGCTTGGTGGAGGGCAAAGCAAGCGTAAAGATTGTTGGGGGTATGTCCGCCATTCTTTTCAGCAAGCTTCACATAATCCCAAAGGAGTTCTCGATATGCAGGGTGAGCGCAATTCTCAATAATTGTTTGAGCACGTTGACGCGGATCCTTGCCACGCAAGTCGGCTACGCCTTGCTCTGTGACAAGAACTTTTACAGAGTGTTCGCTGTGGTCGATGTGGCTCACCATTGGCACGATTGCTGAAATCTTGCCATCTTTTTGCACTGAGGGGCAAGAGAAGATTGAAAGGTAAGCGTTGCGACAGAAGTCGCCTGATCCGCCAATGCCGTTCATCATCTTAGAGCCAAGCACGTGAGTAGAGTTGACATTGCCGAAGATGTCAGCTTCAAGAGCTGTGTTCATGGCAATCAATCCGAGTCGGCGCACCACTTCAGGACTATTGGAAATTTCACCCGGACGCATAAGGATTTTATCGCGGAAGAAATCTATGTTATCCATGAAGTGAAGCATGGCATCATCTGAGAAGGTCAATGCGCAAGTTGACGCAAATTTGCAATGCCCCTCTTCCATAAGCGACATCACTGCGTCTTGAATCACCTCGGTGTACATTTCAAATTGAGGAATCTCCGGATTTTCTCCAAGTCCGTAGAGCACTGCGTTTGCCACATTGCCTACTCCTGATTGAATCGGGAGGAACTCTTTGGGCATTTTCCCTTCTTTCAATTGGGAAGCGAGGAAATTGCATACGTTGGCGCCTATGCGTGAAGTGATTTCGTCAGATGCAGTGAAAGGCTTGATGCTTTCCGAATCATTTGAGGGAACGATGCCGATAATCTTTTTGGGGTCAATCTTCAAAACCGTGCTGCCGATGCGGTCAGAGGGTTTGTAGATAGGAATCTCTCTGCGATGAGGCGGATCCAAAGGCACATAGTTGTCGTGGAAGCCACGGAAAGAAGTGCGATAATAAGATGAATACTCGATTATGACTTTTTTAGCCATCATCGCTAAAGTGGGAGACATACCCAAGCCTGCACCCAGGATAAATTCGCCGTTGGGGCTCATTTCAGTGACCTCAATGATGGCTACATCAATATCTCCGTAAAATCCGTAGCGAAGATCTTGTGAAATGTGGCTCAGGTGAGTGTCAAAATAATGCATCCCGCCTTTGTTGGCTAATTTTCTGGAATCGGGATGGCCTTGATAAGGTGTGCGGATGCCGATTGCGTCTGCGCGAGCAAGTTCGCCGTCAACGTGATCGTTGGTTGAGGCGCCCGTGAAGAGATTGATTTTAAACGGCTCTCCTTTTTCATGGAGCTCTTTGGCACGTTTTGCCAGAGCAACAGTTACAACTTTGGGTGTGCCGGAGGCAGTGAATCCGGAAAATCCCACATTGTCGCCATTTTTAATATAGCTGGCAGCTTCTTCTGCCGAAATAAAAGGGATACTCATTTGTAACGTTTAGATTTTAATGGTATTTTTGCAAAAGTAATACAAAAATTGAATATTTTCACATGAGTGAACCATTTTTTTTGCCGAAAAACGATAAAAATTGCACTATTTCCAAGAAAGTGCGCATTGAGACATACGGATGCCAGATGAACGTTGCTGATTCCGAGGTGGTGGCTTCGATGATGCAGATGGCAGGTTATGATCTTACAGAAGATGACCATGAAGCTGCAGCCGTGTTGTTGAACACCTGCTCCATACGCGATAATGCAGAACAAAAGATTTTTTCCCGACTCGCATATTGGAATTCACTCCGCCGAAAATCCGGCAGAAATGTGATTGNAGGGGTAANCGGATGCATGGCNGAGCGATTGAAAGAGAAATTGNTTGAAGATNACTGTGTAGANCNGGTGNCNGGTCCTGATGCATATCTGGATTTGCCCAACCTTGTGGCAGCTGCCGAGACAGGACAGAAAGCCATCAATNCNATTCTNNCCNCAACCGAAACNTATAGGGACATCNTGCCTCTGCGAATCNCCGGAAATCGCACTTCCGGATTTATATCCATTATGAGGGGATGCAATAATTTCTGTTCGTATTGCATCGTCCCTTACACTCGAGGTCGTGAGCGCTCACGTCATCCGGAGAGTATCCTTCAGGAATTGGCGGATTTGCGTGCCCGCGGATTTAAAGAGGCAACGTTATTGGGTCAGAATGTTGATAGTTATAAGTTTGTAGATGAGCAGACGGGTAAAGTCACCTCTTTCCCCGACTTATTGCATCTGGTGGCTGAGGCTGCTCCTGATATGAGAATAAGATTCACTACATCTCATCCGAAGGATATGGGAGATGCTACCCTTGAGGCAATGGCAGTGCATAAAAACATTGCCCGGCACATACACCTGCCCGTGCAAAGCGGAAGCAACGACGTGCTGAAACTCATGAACCGCAAATACACACGCGAATGGTATCTCGACAGAGTGGCGGCCATACGCCGAATCTTACCCGATGCCGGCATAACGACCGACCTCTTTACGGGCTTTCATAATGAGACAGAGGAGGATTTCATGCAAACATTGAGTTTAATGGAAGAAGTAGGTTTTGACTCCGCCTTTATGTTTAAATATTCCGAGCGACCGGGAACTTTCGCATCCAAACACTTGCCCGACAATATTCCGGAAGATGTAAAGATAGAGCGTCTTAACCGTATGATAGCCCTTCAAAATGAATTGTCATTGAAGAGCAATCAGAAAGATGTTGGTAAAGAATTTGAGGTGTTGGTGGAAGGGAGGTCGAAAAGAAATGCCGAAGAATTATTCGGTCGCACTTCTCAAAATAAGGTAGCGGTGTTTCCGGCAGGGAATGCGAAGCCCGGAGATTTTGTGAATGTAAAAGTTGATTCCGCTACATCCGCCACACTCCTTGCCCACATCGTATAGAATAAGAAATCAGGAATTAACTGATTTGAGATAGAGCACCATATCAGTAGTGAAGGGAATTGGGAATAATGAACTGCATATCGAGTGCAATTCATGAAGAACCCCTCCATACGAGAAGCCTTTTGTGGAAGGCTCTTATCAGCGAACGCGGCGGGGTAATGGAATAGCATAATGATCAACACCCAGGGTTGTGGAATATCTGACGTATTGGTTTCTGCAACGCCCTCAGCAACGGCAAAAAATCAAGGGTTCGGAATTAGTGATTGCATCGGAGATGCTATTTATGGAGGTTTGAGACAAAAAACATAAAGAAAAAACGTATCGAAAAATATGAAAAAATTTGCAAAAGCCCGATAAAAGCACTAACTTTGTCGGAAACGAGCCCAGGTGGCGGAATGGTAGACGCGCTCGTTTCAGGTGCGAGTGCTGCGAGGCGTGCAGGTTCGAGTCCTGTTCTGGGCACAAGAAAGGCGACTTAACAAAGTGTAAATCACAAAGTTA
>WFMC01000149.1 GCA_009177205.1 Bacteroidales bacterium | reverse complement strand
TTTTTGTAGTATCACTATTTTCAATGTAATTTTCATTAAAATAAGAAAAAAATACAAGAATTATATACCACCTCAAAAACATACAAATTTAACAAATTTTTCGCAAATATGCAAGTATATTTTTCCTTCAAAAGTCCGTTTTTTTCACTTTATTATATTAATGTGTCGGCTCATTAAAGTTTTTTTTGTAATTTTGCCCCAACTTTACAAAAAGCTGATTTAAACTCAGCAAAGTTCAGTCCCCAATTTCAAAAAAACATGATTCCGGGGGAGATGATCTTTCCCGCTCCCTTCGAAGATTAGAAATATATGAAAAACCTGGTTATTGTCGAATCTCCTGCAAAAGCGAAAACTATTGAAAAGTTTCTTGGAAAAGATTATAAAGTGCTTTCAAGCTACGGACACATTCGCGATTTAAGCAAAAAAGAGATTAATCCCGATTCCGAAGAGGAAGCCTATCCTGCATACGAAATCCCTGCGGATAAAAAAGACTTGGTTAAAACGCTGAAAAAAGCCGCCAAAGAAGCTGATATAGTATGGCTCGCTTCCGATGAAGATCGCGAAGGGGAAGCTATTACATGGCATCTATATGAAGTACTCAGACTCAAAACGGAAAAAACGCGACGAATAGTTTTCCACGAAATAACCAAGCCCGCAATTCTTAATGCAATTGCAAACCCCCGCAATATAGACATTGACCGCGTCAATGCCCAACAAGCCAGGAGAGTACTCGATCGTATAGTTGGCTTTNAACTCAGNCCTGTCCTGTGGAAGAAAATAAAACCCGNCCTATCAGCNGGAAGAGTGCAAAGCGTTGCCGTCCGTCTGATTTGCGNACNNGAAANAGAGATTAATTCTTTTACTTCGGAACCATATTATAGAATCACTGCACGCTTCCTTACCATACCCGGAGGTGAGGAGATAAAAGCTGAAGCTTCCCGAAGAATGCCCGATGAAGACTCCGCTTTGAAACTTTTGGAAAGTTGCAAAAAAGCTATGCAAACCGGCTCTTTCAAAGTTACCGACGTTAAAGTGCACCCCATGCGTCGCTCCCCGGCTCCACCCTTCACTACCTCCACTCTCCAGCAGGAGGCTTCGCGCAAACTCGGGTTCCCCGTGAATCACACTATGATGTTGGCTCAAAAACTATATGAAGACGGACGGATCACTTACATGCGTACCGACTCGCTCAACCTCTCCGACCTCGCTTTAGCTGACATCGCCTCTGAAGTTAAATCCAAATATGGGGATAAATTCTTAAAAGTCAGAAAATATCACNCCAACTCCAANGGTGCTCAAGNNGCTCACGAGGCAATTCGCCCGACTTATATCTCCAAAGATACCATTCCCGGCACTGAGCAAGAGAAGAAACTTTACACTCTTATCAGACGCCGCACCTTAGCTTCCCAGATGGCTGATGCCGAATTGGAGAAAACTAATATAGATATAGAAGCCGAAGGGATTGATGAAGTATTCCGCGCAGAAGGTGAAGTTGTTACATTCGAAGGCTTTATGTCTGTGTATAATTCCGATGAAAACTCTCAGAAAGATAACAGTCTGCTCCCGCCTATGAAGCAGGGGGATGCTCTAAATGTGGATTCTATCACTGCCACAGAAAGATTCTCTATGCCACCGGCAAGATACACTGAAGCCACTCTTGTCAAAAAAATGGAGGATTTGGGTATCGGTCGCCCTTCAACCTACGCTCCTACAATCTCCACAATTCAACATCGCGATTACATTATGCGCGGAGAGAATGAAGGTGAAAAGAGAGATTATTCCGTACTCACCCTTAATGCCGACGGTAAAATCAAGAAAAATACTCAAACCGAAACCTCCGGCTCTGACAAGGGAAAACTCGTGCCCACGGATGTCGGTATGATTGTCAACGATTTCTTAACCGAGCACTTCCCCGATATTCTGGATTATAACTTCACTGCAAAAGTGGAAGAGAAATTTGATGAGATAGCGGAAGGGAAACTCGGTTGGAAAAATGAAATAAAAGATTTTTATGCTGATTTTCATCCGGGCATCGAATCTATCAACCAACTCAAAATGGAGCACAAGGTTGGAGAACGTCAATTGGGTATTGACCCGAAATCCGGCAAACCGGTGTCGGTCAAAATCGGCAAATTCGGTCCTCTCGTGCAGATCGGGGAAGCCTCTGATGTCGAAAAACCTCAATTCGCAAGTTTGAAGTCCGGACAAAGCCTATCAACCATTACACTTGAAGAGGCTCTGAAATTATTTGATTTACCCCGCACACTCGGAGATTTTGAAGACAAAACTGTCGTTGCGGCAATCGGTCGTTTCGGTCCGTATGTCCGCCACGCCGGAGTTTTCGTATCAATTCCCAAGGATATGGCACCCGAAACCATCACTCTTGAGGAAGCAATTGAGTTAATAAAGGGTAAACGCGCTAAGGATATTGCAAATCATATCAAAGATTTTCCGGAAATTCCGGGTCTTTCACTCCTTAACGGACGCTTCGGACCTTATCTTTCATATAAACCGGAGGGTGCGAAAAAGGGGGTTAATTATAGAATTCCCAAAGGGACTGATCCTTTGACACTATCTGCTGAAGATGCACAAAAACTAATGGATTCGCAGTCTGCGGCATCTACCGGTCGTAAAGCAAGGACTTCAAAATCCACATCGACAAAAAAATAATTCAGAATTTCATAATCATTTATATACTGTGATTACACAAGACCAATTAAAAGAAGTAGCCGAAAGGTGTCAATCCTTAAAAAAATATCTCGATATCGACAGCAAGAAAATTGAGGTCGAAGAGGAGGAGTTGCGTACTCATGTGCCCGATTTTTGGGAACATAGAGAAGCTGCTGAAGCCCAGATGAAAAAAATCAAAGATATCAGATTCTGGATTGAATCATACGAGGCTCTCGAAAAACAGGTTGAAGAACTGAAACTGGCATTTGATTTCGTCAAAGAAGAGCTCGTGACTGAAGATGATGTCGACAATCAATATGCCGAAGTGCTAAAACAGACGGAGAATCTTGAATTACGCAATATGCTCCGTCGGGAAGAGGATAAGCTCGGCGTCGTATTGAAAATTAATGCTGGCGCAGGGGGTACGGAAGCTCAAGACTGGGCTCAGATGCTTATGCGCCTGTATATGCGATATGCCGAACGCCACGGGTATAAAGTAACAATCGCCAACCTGCTTGAGGCAGATGATGCCGGCATAAAATCAGTAACAATTAATATCGAAGGTGATTATGCCNACGGCTTTTTGAAATCTGAAAACNGTGTGCATCGTCTCGTGCGTGTTTCCCCATATAATNCTCAAGGNAAACGGATGACCTCCTTTGCATCTGTGTTTGTCACTCCCCTTGTGGATGACACTATTGAGGTCGTTATAGAGCCGGCTCTTATGTCATGGGATACTTTCCGCTCCGGCGGCGCAGGGGGACAGAACGTCAACAAGGTGGAATCGGGAGTGCGTTTGCGCTATCAATATAAAGACCCATACACCGGCGAAGAGGAGGAGATATTAATTGAAAATACCGAGACTCGCGACCAACCGAAGAATAAAGAAAATGCGCTTCGTCACTTGAAATCCATTTTGTATGAAAAAGAACTGGCACACAGAATGGAGGAGCAGGCTAAAATTGAAGCGGGCAAGAAAAAAATCGAATGGGGCAGCCAGATCAGAAGTTATGTCTTTGATGACAGACGCGTAAAAGACCATCGCACAAACCATCAGACTTCAGATGTCAATGGCGTGATGGATGGCAATATCGACGACTTCATCAAAGCCTATCTCATGGAATTCGCTTCCGAGCAGGAATAAGATAAAGCGCGCAATTTCTAATCAGGAATTGCGCGTTTGTTTGATAGCTTGCTCTCTTAGCGAAATGGCGAGCCTAATTATAAATTTTTTACCCGCGTCTTTGGAGACGTGCTCACTCAGCGAAGTGAAGAGCCTAATATAATTGCTAATAGGATTCCGACGCATTCGGGAAATCTCCCGATTTCACATCCTCTATATACCTTCCGACGGCATCTTCCATGATTCCTGCCAAATCAGCATATCTACGCAAAAAGCGCGGAGAAAATCCTCTATTGATGCCAAGCATATCATGCATAACAAGCACCTGACCGTCAACCCCCCCGCCGGCTCCAATGCCGATAATGGGAATACTCACTTCTTTGGCGACCTTCTCTGCCAACGAAGCCGGCACTTTTTCTATAACCATCGCAAAGCAGCCGATCTCCTCAAGCATTTTCGCATCCTCAATCAATTTTTTTGCTTCAGCTTCTTCACGCGCCCTGACAGCGTATGTTCCAAATTTATTGATACTTTGAGGTGTCAATCCTAAATGACCCATAACGGGTATACCGGCAGACAATATTCTCTCAATAGATTCCCTAATTTCAGCACCTCCCTCAATTTTGACCGCTTCGGCATGACTCTCCTTCATGATTCTGATGGCAGATGCCAATGCTTCTTTTGAATTGCCCTGATAAGAACCGAAAGGGAGGTCTACCACCACCAGAGCTCTTTTAGCTGCTTTCATCACAGATTTGGCATGATAAATCATTTGGTCGAGAGTTATCGGCAGAGTAGTGGTGTTACCCGCCATCACATTAGATGCTGAATCTCCAACCAAAATACAATCTATTCCGGCACCGTCTATAATTTTAGCAGAGGAATAATCGTAAGCTGTGAGCATTGAGATTTTCTCCCCCCGTTGCTTCATTTCGATGAGTCTTCGTGTGGTGACCTTGCGGGCGTTATCTGTAGTATTTGTCGACATTTTATCTAATGATTTTACTATTATCTAATATTTATATATTTATAGATATTAATATTCCTTATTTTATATTTTAACTTTCCGATTAATTGAATTTAATTGTTATTAAAAAAATTTTTTCGGGAGTCAAAAAAATAACTTTATATTATAACAAGGTTAGGGTCTCTCAATTAGATAATTGGAGAGACGACCGGTGTTGGAGTCAAAGTTGGCACCGATAAGATATATTTGTTTGCCGGAAGCGGAATCGGCAAGCCAATATTGTTTGTCGCGAATTTGCCGCATAGCCTTTTCTGCTGAAGAATCTATCTTAAACTCAAAGATATAGATATATTCCATAGTCTCTATTCTCAAGTCCAATCTGCCATCAGGAGTGCGCACTTCTGTTTGACTAAAGAAGCCCATAAGAGTAAAGAGCAGATATATAACATTTTGAAAGTGAGCTTCATTATTTCCATGTTCCGAATAACCGACCGATGCTACCAAACTCTCCAACCTCTTCATAAATGTTTCCGGCTCCCCCTTGCGCGCTGCTATCACAAAATCCTGTATTGAAAAACCGCGTGCAGAGGAGACAATAGGCACATAGAGTCTCATTAAGAATTTCAGGAACCCCTGTTTGACCTCTCTATTTGGGAAATCAAGCTCATATTGCTCAAGGTCGGCATCATAACTTTTTATAGTCAGATAGCCGGTTTGATAAAACGCTGGCAATGGATTGGCGTTCAGCAATCCCGCTGATTGCAATTCTCTACTNTCTATATACGNCGGAGCAATNTCTCTGAACTCCAAAANGTCCTTTTNANGCAGACGACCCAGATAACT
>WFMC01000048.1 GCA_009177205.1 Bacteroidales bacterium | reverse complement strand
GATAGCATAAGGGCTCCACCTCTTCCCATTCCGAACAGAGAAGTTAAACCTTATCACGCCGATGGTACTGCTAACGCGGGAGAGTAGGTAATCGCCCCCTTAACCTAAAAGGACTCCAATTCGGAGTCCTTTTTTTTTGGTACATGCCGGTTCCTGACGGGAATGAGGTGGTGCCCACGGCTCCACCTCTTCACATCTTTCATATTTGGCCGAACAGGGAAGTTAAACCTTATCACGCCGATGGTACTGCCCGGGCGGAATTTCGCGGAAAATATTAAGCAAGAATTTAATCTGCACTCCATATTTTGCCTTTCATCTCAGTCGTTTAGCCCGCTAAACAGGCATTTGATGATTTGCAATTCGGCGATTGCTTCGCAATTCTATTTCTGCACCTTGTCCGCAGGGCTTCGCTGTTTCGATTGGAGTTCCGCAGTCCCCTTGATTACGTCCACTATTCCGCTCCGCATTTGTGTTTGCATTGAGAAAACTTCCGAAGATGTAACGACGTATAGGTCAGATTTTGGCTATGCCTTCAATCGGCTGGAGATTTTTAGAATTTTTGGAGTGGTTTTGGGATTTTTTCAATCGGATTTTGTAATTTTGTAAATTATTGAATAATAATTCAGTCTTTTCAATATTGATATTATAGGCTATATACTTATCATTATTCTATCTGAAGAATTTTTAAGAACGATTCGATTTTTTCGATTATGATTTCTAAACGATATAATCTTGTCAATAATTTAATGGGATGGGGCGTTTTCCTCATCGCCCTCGTTACTTATTGGCTCACATTGGAACCAACCGCCTCTTATTGGGATTGCGGAGAGTTTATAATACAAGCAGATAAATTGGAAGTCGGTCACCCACCGGGCAACCCGATTTTTATGCTTACCGCCCGCTTCTTTTCAAATTTTGCTCTTAATAATGCTCAAATTTCACTGATGGTGAACGCTATGAGCGGTTTGCTGAGTGCCCTGACTATTCTTCTCCTCTTCTGGACTATCACTCATCTGGTCAGAAAGTTGGTGGTTTCATCTTCGGATACTTTAAATCCTGTTGAATCAAAAAGCAAAGATATTTCACTGACTCAATATTTCATTATAATGGGTTCCGCTCTCGTAGGCTCCTTAGCCTACACATGGAGCGACACTTTCTGGTTTTCAGCTGTAGAAGGGGAAGTGTATGCTTTCTCAAGTTTCTGCACCGCTCTCGTATTCTGGCTGATTCTCAAATGGGAGAATCGTGCGGNTGAACCCGGNNGCGACCGCTATCTTATCNTTATANCTTATATTATAGGNGTCNGCATTGCTGTGCACTTGCTGAATTTGCTATGTATTCCGGCCATTGTGTTGGTTTATGCTTACAGAAAGTATAAGGATATGAATCTTATCAAGTCGCTGATTGCTCTCGGAGTCTCTTTTGTGATTGTCTTCTTTGTGCTTTACGGACTTGTGCCGGGATTCATTAAGGTTGCTCAGCAATTTGAATTATTCTTTGTCAACTCGCTCCANNTGCCTTTTAATTCAGGTGCGTTAGCCTATGGCATTGCTGCTCTATTGATATTTATCTGGGCATTATATGAATTGTCGAAAAATAAGCTTAGTGTATGGGGTAAGATAAGTTTCCTTGCAGGCTTGACAATTTCGGGGATGCTCTTCATTGGGGATTCTTGCTGGATTGGGCTGATATTGACAGTGCTTATAGCTGCACTTCTTTTCACAAAGTGGAGTTATCTGCTGACGCAAAGAGTGATGAATGTGATGATGTGGAGCATTGCCGTGATATTTGTGGGATATAGCAGCTATGCTCTGATATTGATTCGCTCCTCAGCCGACACGCCGATGAATCAAAATTCTCCCGATAATGTGTTTGACCTGGCTTCATATCTCAACCGCGAGCAATATGGCGAGAATCCTCTGCTTTATGGTGAGACCCTTTATTCGTCCACACGCAAGCAATTGACAGGGATAAGTGTTGACACCATTGCCGTAATGGATGATGGCACTCCTTATACTTTGTCTACCCCGGTCTACGGCTCATCCGTCATTAAGGGGGGAAAGAAATTATATGCGAAAGGAGTGGAGGGAGCAGTGCCTCATTCCGAATCAAATCTTTTGAATGAATCGGAGAAAAAGCGCAATCAGGAGTTGGCGGAGCGCGGCGGAGATTATTACGTTGTCAGAGACCATAAGCCGGAGGTAGAGATGAATCCGGAGTTGAATATGCTCTTTCCACGTCTTTACAGCCGTCAGCATGCAGCGGCATATCAAAATTGGGTGACGCTTGACACAATGCCCGACCAATTAAAGACCATTACAGCCATTGATGCTCAGACAGGAGAAGAGGTTTCTGAACTCGACACGCGTGTAGAACCTCAATTCAATGAATTGACGGGTGCCATATATTATCCCGAGAAAAAAGTGTTCAAGCCGAGTTTCGGTCAAAACCTGGNATATTNCTTCAATTATCANTTAAACCACANGNATCTNNGATATTTTATNTGGAATTTNGCCGGGCGTCAAAATGATTTGAACAATCAATATGGCGAACTGGATGCCGGCAACTGGATATCCGGAATACCATTCATAGATAACGCCCGTCTCGGCGACCAATCCTTATTGCCTCCCGACCTTGGCAAAGAGAATAAGGGTAATAATAAATATTATCTATTGCCTTTGATTTTGGGATTGATAGGATTGGTGTGGCAATCATTTGAAGGGAAGAAGGGTATTGAGCAATTTTGGGTTGTATTCTTCTTATTCTTCATGACCGGAATAGCGATTGTTTTATATTTGAATCAGACTCCCAATCAGCCACGCGAAAGGGATTATGCATTTGCGGGTTCATTTTATGCCTTTGCGATATGGATAGGTATGGGTGTAGCAGGATTATGGAGAATATTGGCAGAACGCACAAAGTCGGAGAAAGAGAAATTATATTGCGCAATTGCCGCATGCATCATAGGGCTTGCCATTCCGGTGCAAATGGTGTCTCAAACCTGGGACGACCATGACCGAAGCGGCAGAACGGCTGCCCGCGATTTCGCAATAAATTATCTGGAGAGTCTGGAGCCGGATGCCATTGTATTCTGTAATGGAGATAACGACACTTTCCCGCTTTGGTATGTTCAGGAAGTTGAGGGAATACGCCCCGATGTCAGAATAATCAACCTGAGTTATCTGAATTCAGATTGGTATGCCAATCAGCAAAGGATGCAGAGTTATTCAGGCAAGCCTGTAGATTTCACAGCCAAGCCGGCGGATTATGCCTACGGTTTGCAAGACGTTACCGTGTTGCCATACAACAATAGTGAANCGGCAGATTTGTNATCGNGTCTTAAATTACTTTACACANGTAAAAGTATTGACCCCGTGTATGGTTANCGCCAATNGGCANCTTCGNTNNTAAGGATTCCCGTCAACAAGGAAGCCGTAATAAAGCGCGGTTTGGTGGCTCCCGGGGATGAAGACAAGATCGTTGATTATATTCAGATAGATTTGGGTGCTACTCAGGCGTATAAGAGCAAAGGTTATCTTGGATTAGGCGAGATATTGATGTTGGATATCATCGCTACTAACGCAGCAAACGGTTGGCAACGTCCGATTTATTGGTGTTCCACAGTAGGTGATGAATATCATGTCGGTCTTACGGATTATGTAAGGTCTACAGGTATGACACATCAAATTGTGCCTACTGTTCAAGAGGGGAAGGCTCCGCGCACCGATCGCGCATACTCCAACATAATAAATAAATATCAGTGGGGTGGCGCAGATTCCGACAGCAAGACTCCCTATTATGACGAGACTGCGCGCAGAATGTTGTTTTCTGTTAGAAATTCAGTTGTGGAGACAGCGAGTCAACTCGTGTATGAAGGAGATATTCTTGCTTCGGAAGGTAAAGATAAAGCTGCCACGGAGAAATATAATCAGGCGGTAAAATTGCTTGATACCCTGCTTAACAAGAGTAAGGAGAAAGTGGGAGCCTATGACATTTCATTAGGGTTGACTATTGGTCAAATTTATTGTGAGTTAGGAAAGACTTTGAATTCCAATAAATTAAAAGAGAAAGGATTATCAATATTAGAAAAGTTGATGTATAGGTATGGTCCGTATCTGCAATACAGCCGCTACATAAATCAACAATTCATCTCTCCGTCGCTCACTTACGAATCTCGAATGACTCCTTTCCAATACTATCGACTTTATGATTTATATACTTCTTACGGAGGCAAACCTTCCAAAGGGGAGGAAATCATAAAGAAATATGGCTTCACTATAGATGAGATTAAGACATTATACGATAGATTTTATAATGCCGATGACATCTCATCATCCGGAGGATTGGGAGGAATCTCCCCGCAAGAAGCAGCCGAGGAGGTTGCCAAATATTGTGAGATAGCCAACCATTTGGCAAGTCTGACACCCGAAGAATATGCTGCTTCCACTGATGAGGAGAGATATATAGATTCCATGTTGTATGTTGTTTTAGAACAGGTTGAGAGTGATGCTGAGACGTTGACCCTATTGGGAAGCAACGACAACTACAGGAATCTTGACCGTATGCGTTCGAAGCGTCTATGGGAAGCATTTGAGAAATCACACCCTGATATGGCACAATAACGGGCTATGAGATGGATTGAGCGTCCCCCGATGTTTTTCAGATGGCTGACTCCGGGAGGAATATTTCGGATTAAGACTAAGAAAGACAGGAGGAAAGGGAAAAAGGAAAGAGTCAGGAGAGTTTACCTGACGTTTGATGACGGACCGGTGCCGGAGGTTACCCCTTGGGTATTGGATGTGCTTGATAAGTATGGAATAAAAGCTACCTTTTTTATGGTGGGAGAGAATGCTGCTAAGCATCCGGAATTGCTGAGAGAGGTTATCTCGCGAGGGCACGCTATCGGAAACCATACATATCATCATTTAGCCGGGCAGAGCGTAACATGCAGGCGTTATTTGCGTGACATAGAGGAGGCGGGAAAAATATTGAAGACCAATCTTTTTCGCCCTCCACACGGCTGGCTGCGGCCGCGTCAAACTCGCGCGCTGAAGAGGAAATATAAGATAGTGATGTATGACCTTGTGACGCGCGACTATAGTAAGCGGATTGATGCCGAAAAAGTCATCAGGAACGTAAAGAAGTTAGCGCGCGACGGGTCAGTGATTGTCTTTCATGATTCAATCAAGGCATGGCAGCGATTGGAGAAATCTCTGCCTGAAGCCTTGGAATGGCTCATCAGTCAGGGATATGAATTTTCCACTATCCAACAAAAGAAATAATGGAACAAAAACGCAGAATATTAGTTATGGGAGCCGGGGGATTTGCAGGCGGCTTCATTGTGGAGGAGGGATTGAAACGCGGCTATGAAGTTTGGGCGGGAGTGCGTCATTCCACTTCGCGTAAATATTTGTCGGATTCCCGNATTCATTTTGTTNAATTTGATTTTNATGCTGTCAATCCTGTTGCCGGNATGGCAGNCGTTATGAAAAATGCTCTTCCCGAGGGAGNGAAATGGGATTGGATAATATATAATCTGGGTGCCACTAAATGTTTGCGTTTTTCTGATTTTTCGCGCATCAACTATGATTATCTTCGCTATTTTCTGAGTGCATTGAAAATGGCAGAAATGGTTCCGGAAAGAATTCTCTATTTGTCATCCCTGTCGGCTGTAGGTCCGGTGGAGGAGAAAANCATGCTGCCGATCNCGGAAGAAANCATACCTNTCCCGAACACCCGTTACGGTGCATCAAAACTCAAGGCAGAAATGCTCTTGCAGATGGAGGGGGTGCCATATATAATATTCCGCGCTACGGGTATTTACGGACCACGCGACAAAGATTATTTTTTGATGTTTAAATCCATAAAATCCGGATTTGATTTCAGCGTTGGCTATAAGACACAGGCTCTAACATTCTTATATGTGGAAGACTTGGCAAATGCCGTGTATGATGCACTTGAAAAGGGGAAGACCGGAGAAACATATAATGTCGGTAATCCTCAGGCATATTCTCAAAAGCAATTCAGGCGGATTTCCGGAAAAATCATGGGCAAAAAATTTGTAATACCCGTTAAAGTTCCCTTGTGGGGATTGAAAGTTGTGTCGATGGTTGCTGAGAAAATAGGAGTTGCCAAGGGGAAGCCTTCAACACTTAACAGAGACAAGTACAATATCATGGCTCAGCGCAACTGGAAAATAGATGTAAAAAAGGCGGAAAGGGACTTTGGATTCAAAGCGAATGTGACGCTTGAAGAGGGGGTGAAACGTAGTGTGGATTGGTATAAAAAAGAGGGATGGCTTTAAACGTCAACACAAAAGATTCGATGCAGATTCCGGCAGCCGGCGACGCCACCGTGACGGTACATTCTGAAGTTTCAGATACTGTAGCTGTTTCAGATACGTTGCCTGCTGAGGAGTCCTATGCTTTTGTATTGGAACGTACCGACACTTCCGAACTCAATGAAAGGAATGTTCAGAAAAGTCCGGATGTATCCTGGCTATTATCGGGACTTCTGATCTTATTCATGATAATAGCCATTCGATATCGCAAGAATTCTAAATATTTGTCAGCGATATTTAAAGAGGTGACGAGTGTGCGGGAACGAGGCAATATTCTTGACAATACTGTCAGGGAGGTGTCTTTTATGCTGATATTGAATTTTCTGTGGGTCTTGAGCGCAGGAATTCTTCTCTATTCCACGCTTAGTAGGGGAGGTGATAATGCCATGGATATGGCTGAATGTGTGGTGGCGACATTCATTTATGAAATCGCCATGACAATAGGATATACGGTTGTTGGAAATGTGTTTAGCGACGGCAAGCATACGCGCCTGTGGGTAAGGGGATTCTGGGCAGCTCAAAGTTTGGCGGCTGCCTTATTATTCCCCATTTCTATATTTCTTATATGTTATCCCGGGAATTCCATTTGGGTTATTGCAATCGGCTGGATATGGTTTGGAATCACCAAAATTTTGTTTATTTGGAAGGGATTTAGAATTTTTTTCGCCCAAATCAGCTCTTGGGTGCTTTTTTTGTACTATCTTTGCAGTTTAGAAATAGTGCCTCTCATTTTGATGGTTGTTTTTGCCAATTTTTTGATGAGTGGCATAAAGCTCTGAGAAGAGTGATTTTTACAGATTAATCTTGAACCCAGGAACATCGACAGAAAATGAGTATTAAGAAAATCTTAGTTTCGCAACCTAAGCCGTCGACCGGCAAGTCTCCCTATTATGATATAGCGGAAAAATATGGCGTTGAAATAGTGTTTCGTCCCTTTATAAAAGTTGAAGGTTTGTCAGTGAAGGATTTTCGCCAGATGAAAATAAATCCGGCAGATTACACTGCTGTTATCTTCACCGGGCGCCATGCCGTTGATAATTTTTTCAGACTTTGCGAAGAACTGAGAATCAGTGTTCCTGACACTATGAAATATTTTTGCACCTCGGAGAGCATAGCGCTTTATTTGCAGAAATATATAGTATACAGAAAGCGAAAAATATTTTTCGGCACCACCGGCAAATTGAGCGACCCTCTCTTGTTGGCAGGCATATTGAAGAATAAGGATGAGAAATTCCTGTTCCCTGTTTCTGACGTGCATAAGGATAATTTCTCAGTGCTTGATGAAAACAACATTGATTATGATAAGGTGGTGATGTATCGCACTGTCAGCAATGACTTTACCCNGGACGAACCATTCGATTATGACATGNTGCTTTTCTTCANCCCGTCAGGAATCGNCTCATTACTTAAGAATTTTCCGGAATTTAATCAAGAAAAAGAGGAGGTATATATCGGCACCTACGGAGCTCCCACGGCTAAAGCAGTTACAGACCATGGTCTGCGTCTCGATTATAGCGCGCCCACGCCGGAATATACTTCAATGGTGGCAGCCCTGGATGCGTTTTTGTCAAAACACAATAAATAATCCGAAATAATCCTGCACTCTGCTTGCGGAGTGCACAAGTTCATAGAGCCAATGCGAAATGTCGATGAAAAACTCTTAAGCACACTCTATCTTAAAGACACTGCCTTTCAAAATCTAATGCAACGTCGCATCTTCAACGTGTTGTTGATAGCGACCCCATACGATGCGTTTATGATGGAGGAAGACGGGCGCGTAGAGGAGCAGGTATATTTTGAGTATGTATCTCTGAATCTTTCCTCCCCCCCGAGATTTACCAAGGTGGCAACCTATGCAGAGGCTCGTGAGCAATTAAGCGAAAAGAATTTTGACCTGATTATAGCCATGCCCGGCGTTGATATCAGTGAAACTTTCAGAGAAGCGCGCCAATTGGATTCTCTTTATCCCGACATTCCTTTCGTGGTGTTGACACCTTTTTCCAAGGAGGTCAGACGGCGCATTGCGGATGAGGACTTACGTGGGGTGGATTATGTATTCTCCTGGCTGGGCAATGTCGATTTGATATTGGCTATTATAAAATTGATAGAGGATAAGATGAATGCCGACAACGATATCGAAGGAGTCGGCGTCCAGACCATAATGCTTATTGAAGACTCAATAAGATTCTATTCATCAATTCTTCCGCATCTTTATAGATATTTATTGACTCAGAGCCGCAATTTCTCAAGCGAAGCGCTTAACGAGCACGAACAAATGCTGAGAATGAGGGGAAGACCCAAAGTGCTTCTTGCGCGCGATTATGAGGAAGCAAAAGCTCTCTTTGACCGATATGGGAATAATATGCTCGGCATCATCAGCGACGTGCGTTTCCCACGCGACGGGGTCAAAGATCCGGAGGCTGGATTCCGTTTTGCAGAATATGTCCACTCTAAAGACCCTTATATGCCGATTATTCTTGAGAGTCAGGAGAGTGAAAATGCCGAGAGAGCGGAGAAAGAGGGCTTGAAATTTTTGGATAAGAATTCCAAGACACTTCCACAGGACCTCAAACGCGAGGCTANAAGATATTTCNGTTTNGGAGATTTTATCGTCAGAANCCTCAAAGACAACNCTANTTNGATGCGCATTTCCAATCTGAAGGAGATGCAAAAACAGGTGTTTGAAATTCCCGATGATGCTTTATTGGAACTCTGCTCTTCCAATAAGGTGTCCCNATGGTTTTATTCCAGGNCTCTTTTCCCGATTGCTGAAGCGANTAAGTCTTATCGTTTTGATGATTTGANTCAGGNGCAAGCCGTGAAGAGACTCATATTTGAATGTATAGTCAAATATCGCCGAATGAAAAACAGGGGTGTGGTGGCGATTTTCCGCAACGACCGATTTGACCATTACAGTAATTTTGCGCGTATCGGCGAAGGCTCTTTAGGAGGAAAAGGGCGTGGCTTGGCTTTTATAGACCAAATTATAAAGCGTCACCCTGAATGTGAAGACTTTGACGGCGTGGAGATTACCATTCCTCGCACGGTGGTGCTCTGCACTGATATCTTCGATGAGTTCATGGAGTTTAACAATCTTTATCCGATTGCTTTATCCAACATGAGCGATGAAGCTATTCTCGAGGCTTTCTTGCGTGCGGAACTTCCGGACTCCCTGACTGATAATTTTCTGGCACTCTTTGATGTGGTAGACCGACCGTTGGCGGTGCGTTCTTCCTCTCTGTTGGAGGATTCCCATTATCAACCTTTTGCTGGAATTTATTCTACATATATGATACCCCATCTCAGCGATAAAGCAGAGCGTCTACGCTTGTTGTGTGAAGCTGTGAAAGGTGTTTATGCTTCGGTGTTCTTTGCAGATTCTAAGGCATATATGAATGCCACGAGCAATGTGATTGACCAAGAAAAGATGGCGGTAATCATTCAGGAGGTTGCCGGAGAAGATCATAATGGTTATTATTATCCCGGTTTCTCGGGCGTTGGGCGCTCGCTGAATTATTATCCGCTTAATGATGAGGTTGCCGAAGATGGAGTTGCTGAGGTTGCTGTCGGGCTTGGCAAATACATCGTGGATGGCGGAATGGCACTCCGCTTTTCTCCGAAACATCCGGGGAAAGTGCTTCAGACATCAACATTGCAGTTGGCTTTGCGCGACACACAGACCAAGTTATATGCTCTTCCTCAAAACCCGGATTCAACGGGTCATTTTAAGGTTGACGATTCCTTCAATATAGCCAAACTGAACGTCAATGATGCTGCCGCAACGGGCGCTTTGCGATATTTAGTATCAACTTTTGATGTCAACGACCGGATTTTGCGTGACACTGATTTCGGACCCGGCAGAAAGGTGGTTACCTTTGCAAACGTGTTGAATCATGGAGTTTTCCCGTTAGCGAAAATCATAGATTTCATGTTATCTACCGGACAATATGAGATGGGACGCCCTGTAGAAATAGAATTTGCAGGGAATATCTCGCCTGATGTCATGAAATCCGAAAAGAAAGGGACTGTCTACTGGCTCCAGATACGTCCGATTGTAGATAAGAAAGAGATGCTTGATGACACGCTGCTTGATGTTGAAGATGAAGATTTGATACTCAGAAGTGACACAGCCTTAGGTCACGGCTTGATGGATAATGTCAGGCATATAGTATATGTTAAGCCTTCTTCTTTTGATTCGGCAAATAATCCGGCTACAGCATTGGAGGTGGAGAAAATCAACAAAGATATGACGGAGAAGGGATTGCCTTACGTCCTGATAGGTCCGGGACGTTGGGGTTCTTCAGATTCTGCATTGGGGATTCCTGTGAAATGGCCTCAGATTGCCGGCGCCCGACTGATTGTGGAGTCAGCATTGCCGGGATATAGGATTGAACCCTCTCAAGGCACCCATTTCTTTCAAAATCTCACATCTTTCGGAGTTGGATATTTCACGATTGATCAACCGGGAGGATCAGGCTATATAGACACTGAATGGCTTGAAAAGCAACCGGCGGTGTATGATAGTGATACTATTAGAATCGTTGAGTTTGACGCGCCGCTCGGCATTGCCATCAACGGCAGAAAATCCAAAGGGATTGTGATGAAGCCGGGAGTGCGGAAGGAGGATTGCTCTTCAGCCGTGAATGATGATTAGGGAATATGAAATGGTG
>WFMC01000041.1 GCA_009177205.1 Bacteroidales bacterium | reverse complement strand
TGATATCGAATTTCAAATGCCGTTTGGATTCAAAGAAGTTGAGGGAATCCACTCGCGTACCAACTTTGACCTTTCTCAACACGAAAAATTCTCAGGCAAGAAAATCCAATATTTTGATCCGGAATTAAACGAAAGTTATGTGCCCTACGTAATCGAGACCTCAATCGGTGTCGACCGTATGTTCTTGAGTGTATTCTGCTCCTGCTATGAAGACCAAGATCTGTGTAATGGAGAAAGAAGAGTCGTATTGCATTTCCCGCCTGCCCTGGCACCCGTGAAATGCGCAGTGCTTCCACTCGTGAAAAAAGATGGACTCCCTGAAAAAGCTCGCGAAATCCAGCATAAACTCCGATTCGATTTCACTTGCCAGGTTGATGAAAAAGACTCTATCGGCAAGCGCTATCGCCGCCAGGATGCAATAGGCACTCCATATTGCATCACTGTGGATCATCAGTCGCTCGAAGATAATACTGTCACTCTGCGTCATCGCGACTCAATGGAACAAGAACGAGTAAATATTGCCGATCTTGAAAAGATTCTTTCAGAAAAAGTAAATCTTAATTCTCTTCTCAAGAAACTCCTCTGATTAAAAATATTATTGATATGAATAACATTTTGAAAAAATTTTTCACCTACTGCACTCTCATCATAGCAGGTCTTTCTCTCTCATCTTGTAATTATAACTCTTTGGTAGAGGAGCAACAGAATGTTGATCAGGCTTGGGCTGAAGTTGAAAATCAATATCAACGTCGTGCTGACTTGATTCCCAACCTCGTAAATACTGTTAAAGGTTATTCCACTCACGAAGAGGAAACTTTGGTGAAAGTTACGGAGGCAAGAGCAAAAGCAACCTCAATTTCCATCAATGCCGATGACTTAACAGAAGAAAATCTCGCTCGTTTCCAGCAAGCTCAGGGTGAACTCAGCAGCGCCCTTAAGTCCTTGCTTGCTGTCAGTGAGGCATATCCCGATTTGAAAGCTAATGAAAATTTCATGAACCTCCAGACTCAACTGGAAGGCACGGAAAATAGAATCACTATTGCACGAAGAAATTATACTGAAGCAGTAAAAAATTATAATACTTCCATCAAGAAATTCCCAACCAATATCTACGCCGGGTGGTTTGGCTTCACTCCCAAGCCTCAATTTAAGGCGGAAGCCGGAGCAGAAAAAGCACCCGAAGTTAAATTCTGATTATGAAATACGCCAAATACCTTCTATTATCTCTTCTATTTTCTATCATTTTCTCCTCTTGTATCAAAGATGAGGAACCGGATAATTATGCCGATTGGAAAGCATCCAACACAAAATTTGTGGAAGATGCCGCTAATCTGACTAATGAGGCAGGAGATAAAGTTTACACAAGATTAACTCCACCTTGGGCTCCGGGAGCATATACACTGGTGAAATGGGAAAACGACAGAAGTGAAACTGAAAAAAATCTGAGCCCTCTTGACAATTCTTTAGTTCAGGTAAAATACGCTCTGGATAATATTGACGGTGAAAGAATTTCAGATTCTTATTCCATGACTACCTACGGAGAAGGAATTTATCAAANTCGTCCGAATAAANACATTTTAGGTTTTTGGTATTGCTTNACTCANATGCACGTTGGCGATAAGGTAACCTGCATTATTCCCGCTGAAGCAGGATATGGAAGCGTGGCTAACGGTTCTATAAAACCTTATTCAACCCTTGTATATACAATAGAACTTGTAGACATTATTGCCTACGATGTGCCGCTTTAATTGCATTTTCANNATTTTCTATTNNNCTCNCCTTTTTTATATTTTGATGAATAGATCATTCATTATATCAGCCGCAATCGGAGTCTTATCTCTTGCGGCTGTTATTGCCTCAACAGAAGTGTTTGGTAATCACACAATCTCTGAATTAAAAGCTTCTGAAAGTCTGAAATTATATATTCCGGCAACTCCCGATTCTATTGACGCTTCAAAAAATCCTTTTGCGAAAGAGAATTTTCTGAAAGCGGTTTCGCCATTGAATAAAGAAAAAATAAAAACACAGTCAGCCAATTTCACAACGATAGTGCCTGACACAGCCGGAATCTTTCATTTAACCGGCTCCACGCGTATCGAAAATCAAAAAGATGATAAAGGCATAACCTTATACCAATTTCAAACTTCCCTGATGCCTGAGGGTTTCTTCAAAGGGAAAGTGAAAATCGCCACAGAAGGAGCGGCAAAGGTCTATTTAGATGATAAAGAAATCATTTCAAAAAATTCCTTTGATTCAATCCCCACCACATCTTCGGCAGCTATATCTCTAAATCCCTTTCAAAACACCCGTCTTTCCGTCAATCTTCTTTCTGATTGGACTACCCTCGCTCCTACACTGAAATTGGAAATTGTACCGGACACCGATTCGGATAATACTATATTGCATCAATCTCCTGATTTAAAGTCTCATTTCAATCTTAATTCTCTTGGAGGTGGAGAAAGAGTATCCACGTTAGAAATTTCTCCGGATGGGAAATATTTAATTATGACTTATACTAATTCCGTTGATGGAGACAAGAAACAGACATATAGTGATATCTTAGCCGTAGATTCGGGAGATATCATTTTGGAGAAGACTGACCGGGATTACGATTGGTTGCCTAATTCAAAATCCACCCTATATTTTCACGAGGATAATGCGGATGGAACATATACTATATATTCACTTCAAATTCCTTCTTTCAAAAGAAAAGTAATTGTGAGTGGCTTACCCTCCGATTCAAAGAATTACACCATCTCTCCCGATGCGTCATTCGGAGTTTTCACTTCTAAAGTTGCCGGAGATTCAGAGACGGGTGATATGCAACGTCTCACATCTCCTAACGATCGACGTCCGGGCAACCGTAATCGTTATTATCTCTCCCTGATAGATTTCCAAACCGGACTTATTCGTCCTTTAACTTATGGCGGACCTTCGACGGATTTACTTGACATTTCGCCGGACTCAAAAAAGATATTATATAGTGCTACTCGAGAAACACCCTCAAAATTTCCTTTTTACGAAGAGACTGTAGTAGAATTGGATATACGCACCCTTAAGACTGATACAATACCCGGATTTGATTCCTCTTTAGCAAGTGCAAAATATTCTCCGGACGGCAAGAAACTCATTGTCATCGCCGGTCCCAATGCTTTTGACGGAATTGGATTGAATGCCGGATCTTATGAATACGGCAATAAGTATGATCTGCAAGGGTATATTTATAATCTGAATTCAAAAGAGATTAAGCCCGTAACACGTAATTTCAACCCTTCTATAATGGGAGATCCTGTTTGGAATAAGGCTGACGACAATATATATTTCCGCGCTCAAGCCGGTTTTGATGTGCCCGTATTTCAGCTCAATACCAAGACTGATAGAATAACTAAATTAACAGATAATATAGATTACGTCCGTCTATTCTCAATCTCTGATATTGGCACCCCCAAAGTTGCATATACCGGACTAAGTTATGATTACATGGGAAAGGCATATCTACTCAATACCAAGACAGGAACTTCTAAACTCCTTGCCGACCCGATGGCGGAATATATGGCAGATATCAATTTGGGACATTCCGAAACTTGGCAGTTCACATCTCTGATGGCACTCTCATCGATGGCACACGGACATTTCCACCGGATTTTAACCCCAATAAAAAATATCCTCTAATCACTTATTATTACGGTGGCACAACTCCTTGCACTCATACAAATCATTCCCCTTATACTCCTAATCTTTTCGCTGCTTTCGGATATCTGGTTTACACCATCAATCCCTCCGGAACAATAGGATATGGACAGGAATTTTCAGCAAGACATATAAATGCATGGGGTGAGAAAACTGCTGATGAAATTATTGAAGGGGTGCAAAAACTCATAAGTGAAAAATCATTTATTGATAAGGATAAGATCGGATGTATTGGCGCAAGCTATGGAGGATTTATGACCCAGTTGCTCCAGACAAAAACCGACCTCTTTGCTGCGGCTGTATCTC
>WFMC01000106.1 GCA_009177205.1 Bacteroidales bacterium | reverse complement strand
AATCAGGATAAGCAGGAGCAACCTGCGGAAAATGAGTTGAGTAAGCAGGCGGCTCAACAAATATTGAATGCTGTGGAAAATAATGAGGCAAAAACTCGCGCCCGTAAAGGGAACGAACAGGGCGAGAAGGCTCAGGGAGTTGCGGGTAAGATGAAAAAATGGTAAGAGTTGTGCTATGAAAAATGGTAGGAGAACTAATGTAAGAATATTGACACTATTATTTTTCTCAATTTTGGGAAATTTGATAGCGTTTGCTAATCCGAAAGTGGAATTAAGAGTTGAATCTTCTTCACGTAGCGGTATAATTGAGGTTGGTCAAAATTTTTATATAAAAATTATTGTAAGTAATGTCAATGAAAGTCCTCAACCTCCAAAATCCGTGGGAGGAGCTAAAATATTATATTTTGCTCATCAAAGTTCTTCATCATCTTTTACAAGTATCAATGGGCAGACTTCACAAAGTGTTGTGAATGTGTATGCCCTTACTCTAAAAGCGGAAAAAACCGGTAAATTTTCATTCGGACCTATTTCGGTTGGTGGCGTTAAGAGCAATACCCTGAGCTATGAAATCCACAATGCCGGCACTGCTCCGGCAGCGGGAACAACATCGGCTTCGAACTCCGCCCCGGGTAACGTTTCCGGAAGAAATAACCAAAACCAAGATCCTGACGAACCTCAATTTATAGGTAAAGGAAACGATCGATTGTTCTTGCGGGCATCCGTATCCAAAAGTTNCGCATACGNACAGGAAGCATTGGTTTATACAGTAAAATTATACACTACATACGGCTCAATTAAATTCATCGGTGCCACAGATGCTNCCAAATTTGATGGCTTTGTCATAGAAGAATCCAATAATGTTTCAAACCAATTGACATACGAGACATATCAGGNGCAAACTTANGCCACAGCCGTCATAGCCAGATATATTATCTTCCCGCAAATGCCGNGTNAATTGAAAATATTGGGGNATAANTACACTGTCAGCACTGATGCTGAGGAGTATTATCATGACCCTTTCTTCTCTCNACTCACTGTAAGACGCCCGATTCAATTAAATGTCTCTCCAAATGATTTGGTTGTAAATGTAAAACCGTTGCCTTCTCCCAAACCGGCTAACTTCTCGGGTGGTGTAGGTAAATTCAATATATCTTCTTCTCTTAAATCAGATTTGGTCAAAGCTAACCAGCCCGGTTCGATTACCTATTCAGTAACCGGCGAAGGGAATCTTAAATATATTAATTTACCGGATCTAAATGCCGTTTATCCTGACGAAATCGAAGTGTTCACTCCTACGACAGATGTCAAAACAGTTGTAGGAACGACAAATGTGAGCGGCACAGTGAAATTTGATTATTCGTTCATTCCTCTTGAGCAAGGTAATTTCACTTTACCTCCGGTGGAATTGGTATATTTCAATCCGGCTACGGGTAAATATGAAACATCTGTATCAAAAGGTTACACTTTGAAAGTAAAAAGGGGTTCGGAATCCGCTAAATCTCAAGCCGCATTGGTATATAATTCAAAATTAATGCCGGTAAGTCTTAAATCATGCAGAGATGAACGCCCCTTTATCCGTGGATTTGCTTATTGGTTATTTTACATTATTCCTGTTTTAATACTGGTAGGAACCATTTTCGCTCGCAGAAGATATAATGATGTTATGTCGGATGTTGTCGGTTTAAGAAGCAAGAGAGCCGGCAAAATGGCACGTCGCAGATTAAAGAGGTGTGCAGAATGTATCAGAAAAAATAAAGAAAACTTATTTTATGATGAAATGCTTAAGGCAATATGGGGTTATTTGCGTGATAANCNTAAATTGCCGCTGTCGGAGTTAAATAGANAAAACGNCAGTCAACTTCTNGAAGACCATAATATAAGTCAGGAAAATATAACCNAAATACTGAATCTTCTTGATGAATGTGAATTTGCAAAATACTCTCCGGCTGCTTCGCGTNNCAANATGCCGGAAGTNTATGAAGATGCCACAAATGTATTGAATTTGCTTGAAGCAGATTTTGCAGCAAACAAAAAGAAGAACACCGAAAAATCACCAAAAGATTCCGAAGATGAAATTATTTGATAAAAATTCAACAGTCTGTCTTGAAGGTCGACCTAATCAGAAATTCCCGTTTAAAAGATTGATTTGTGTGATATTAATATTACTCCCGATATTGACTTTTGCTGCAGAGAACGCTGAAGAATTAGTGAGTAAAGGAGATTCCCTATATCATAGTGGGGAATATATTGAAAGTGAAACTTTCTACAAGAAAGCCATTGAAGAGAATGGAGCAACAGCCTCATTACTTTATAATCTTGCCAACGCATGCTATAAGGCAGGCAACGAAGGATATGCGCGGTTATATCTTGAAAGAGCAAAAAGATTGGATCCCGACAATGAAAAAATAAATAATAATCTGGAATTTCTTGCCACGCGCATAAATGATGCGAATAAAGGGGAGTTAAAAGGAAAAAAAGGGAATGTTATGCCTGACGAGCCGGGATTCTTTGGTAAAATCCATCAATACGTGGCTGTTGATTACTCTTCAATTTCCTGGTCAGAGATGGCAGCTACTTCCTTCATTTTGTTTATCCTGGCGTTGGCATTATATTTCTTCAGTAATCAGGTAAAGATAAAGCAAATCGGTCTTTTCAGCGGACTTATATTATTGTCATTATCAGTTATATTTGTAGTGTT
>WFMC01000211.1 GCA_009177205.1 Bacteroidales bacterium | reverse complement strand
GCTTGTGAAGGAGAATATACGGGACCTGCTGGCTCCCAGTGCGGAGCCTGAGCAAGTGGCAAATTGCCACCCAATGCTGGACCTCGAATTTGATTAACATTTTTTAAGAGACACTAGTGAGAGAATTTATTATTACATTTTTTTTATCTGTTTTCATGAAAGAAAAGAGAGTCGATTCAGATATGTTTCTTCTGAATTTTACAAGATGAAACTCAGTAAATAATAAGAACCGGCCTAGTGCAAAAGTATAATGGTGTAGTTTACGGAATTAAAGTAGTTACTACTCTAATCTGATTGTTTGTCAATATATTTTCATATTTGTTAACGGTCAGTACCATGTTCATCAGTACCATGTTCATGAGCAACTACTCCACAATTGGGAACTCTCTTATCTTATTAAAGATTTAGTTGTATTTCGACTACCATCAGTATAAATAATCTGTTCGATAACTATACCTTGAGAAGAGGTTTATTACTGTATTTATTTCCTTGTATATCATAGAACTGATGCGAGTGTATCTCCGGATAATTCACTTCCTTGAGTTCAAAAGAGGATGCTGAGGATTCACTGTATATTTGATTATAGATNCTTTTTCCTCTCCATATCTCAGGAATATNGATACCAAAAATTTCTGCNATAGTCGGAGCAACATCATACTGCATCATGAGNCCATCTATTTCATAATTTTCCTTTATTTTGTTACCNACTATGATAAAAGGTGTTTCCANTTCTTCCAAAGTTATACCTCCATGACCATTATTTATGCCTCCATGATCACTACTTATTATGAAAACTGTTTCACCTGCTATNCCTACCCGTTTATAGGATTGTATTATTCTTGCAATTTCACTGTCTATGTGGTTAAGTTCTTGATAATACTCCACAGAATCGAATCCATACTTATGACCAATATCATCTGGACTAGCAAAGATTATTGCCATCATATNNGGTTTATTCTTTTCAATATATTCACAGGCAATATCTGCAAGCAATGTTTTATNANTCANGTAGTCTCNGGCGACTTGATGAAAATCAAATGATAATGTATCTGCCAAATATTTCATTCCCTCCCATTCATANNCATAACCCTGATTGATATTTGGTTTATGNTCCCTTAGAATTTGAAATATTGTTGGGAATATATTATTTTTATATGTATAGTAGGAAGAAATTTCTGGAGATTTAGATCCCCACTGAGTGTAACCGTGTATCTCTGTTGGAACTCCCATAAACATGGAGGCCCAATTAGGCGCACTACTTGATGGAAGAACAGACCTTTTATTCAAGGTAGAGGATCCGTGCTCAATTAGTAATCTGACAGTAGGTATATCAGAATGTTGAAGAGCTCTAGACGAAAACCCATCAATTCCAATTAGAACCAAATGATTTGTTTCCTGTGTACTTGCTTCTACAGAAGAAAGTAATATCCACCCTAACAANATGTGTATTATTATTGAATTATTCATATATTTCTTACGTAAGAACAAAAGTTTATGGATAAATTTAAACAAAACGTAAATCTGCAGTAATCCTATGAATGCTGTGTATCCAATTTAATCAAACTCAGTACACCCACAATAATATATTCATCCCTATCTTACCATTTCAAACTAACTATTCAAAGTAGGGGTAATGATATTTTCTATTAGTAACTCTACCACATTATCAGACTCAATATCTGTTCCGCTGACAATTGCCACTATTTCATTCTTGTGGACATCATGGCCACTTTCACAAGCAAAGACTACCTCAAAAAGTTACTATTTGCGTTGTCATTGCCATAGAGATAAGGGTTGGGTACGGTGGCAAAGGTACTTAAAAAGTGAAACAGTACTTTTCATTCCCTTTGGCTAATGATATTCATGTATGTTTGTATTAATTCATTAATTTTAATGCCTGAGCCAGAAATGTATCATCTTTCCTGTCACGTATAGCGATACGTACATACTGTCTGTCTGACGAGAACCCTTTCTTGGAGGAGCAATCCTTTATGAGTATATTGTTATCAGTTAGCAGACGCAATGTCAGAGACCGGGACGTGAACGGAGGAAGAATCTCGCAAAGAAAATAATTAGCCTGTGAGGGTATCACACGCAGAAACGGTATCTCCGAAAGTTCACTGAAAAAGACAGCTCTCTCCTCCCTGAATCGCTCGCAGCTCCTCACATAGTCCTTCTCATATTTACCGTAGATCTGCATGTAGAATTCGGCAAAGGAATTGATATTCCATATCGCAACATCCTTCTTTATCCGGTTGATAAGATTTCCGTCAGAGGATGCCAGGACCCCGAGACGGAGACCCGGGACTCCGTACGATTTAGAGATGCTCTTCATCACACAGAGATTCGGGAATCGCTCCAGTATATCATCACGCAGGAGGGTCTGCTCCAGACCTCCGTCGGCAAAATCAACGAACGATTCATCAACAATCATCCGTATTCCAGCCGCGGATGCCCATTCAATCAGACNTAAAAGGTCATCCAGAGGTATGAAATTCCCCGAGGGATTGTCCGGATTTACCAATAGAAGCGTCGATATACCCTTGTCNCCGAAATAGGCCATGAGATCATCGGCCGTATAGGAGAAGTCATCATTGTCAGGATGAAAGATCACAAGTCCGGAGGGATCATGGCGGTTAGGATACTCCTCGAAAGTCGGATAANCCACCCCGAGCAGNCCCTCNTGGCTCTCCATNANNCTCTTTATNAGTTCAGCNGCTCCGTTCCCAACCACGACATACTTCTGACGNATNCCGAAATACTTCCCNGCGAGAAGNGANTTGACNCCCATCCCGGAGGGATANTCCCTCAACANGGGCTCAAAATTNGCCTTCATCTCGTCTATCATCCTCTTACGCGGGAAATACGGGTTGACCAGATAGCAGAAGTCAAGCAGTCCCGGGAAACGCCAGTAACCTCCGAAACTGTGCTGCAGTTTATCGAGTCTCTCCTC
>WFMC01000208.1 GCA_009177205.1 Bacteroidales bacterium | reverse complement strand
TATGTGCCTACATCACTGATAATTTTGATTCGAAACATAATATCATAACAGCCAATGAGGGGAACGCGATAGGTGTAGCATGCGGGCATTTCCTCGCTACAAAAAATCTTCCCGTGGTCTACATGCAAAATTCCGGAATAGGGAATGCAGTAAATCCCCTTCTGTCGTTGGCAGATGAAAAGGTTTATTCCATTCCATTACTACTTTTGATAGGATGGCGTGGAGAGCCGGGAGTTCATGACGAACCTCAGCATATAAAACAAGGCGAGGTAACATTACCCCTGCTTGACACAATGCAGATTCCGTATTCTGTTTTGCCGGAAGATGCTTCGCAAGCAGAGAGTGTTTTAAATCGAATTGCTAAAAGTTGTAAAGAGAATTCCAAACCTCACGCAATCATTATTCGCAAAGGTACTTTTGACAAATATACTCTAAAAACAAAGGTTGAGAATAATTTCCCGCTCAGTCGTGAAGAAGCGATGAAACTTGTGTGTGCAAAATTGCCCAAAGACTCTATAATAGTTTCAACGACAGGCAAATTATCTCGAGAACTATATGAATATCGTGATGCGATAAATCAATCTCATGAATCTGATTTCTTAACAGTCGGTTCGATGGGACATTCTTCCTCCATTGCGCTCGGTATAGCACTTGCAAAGCCGAAAAGAAAAGTATTCTGTTTTGACGGTGATGGTGCTTTTCTTATGCATTTAGGTTCTTTAAGTAATATCGGCAACCTCGCTCCTGATAATTTTATTCACATTTTATTTAACAACGGAGCCCATGAATCAGTCGGTGGTCAGCCTACATTAGGCTTTGATGTAGATGCCATTGCAATTGCGAAAGCGTGTGGCTACAAAAGTGCCTTCTCCATTTCAACAGAAAAAGAGATTGAAGAGATTCTTGCTGATTTGAGCCATGTTTCATGTCCTGCCCTGATTGAGTTGAAAGTCGGCATCAACTCAAGNGAGGATTTGNGANGACCTAANACTACGNNAGTTCAGNACAAAANATCGTTNATGTNTTTTANAGAAAGATGNTTTNCGAAGAAGAGATAACGACCGGTAATATCATTGGCAGACTTAAGAATATATTGTTTGCCAGTAGCGCCAAAAAGATTTTTATTGTGAGAGGTAAGAAATCTTTTGAAAATTGTGGTGCGAAAGATATCATCTACTCTATTAAAGATTCATTAAATGTTCAAACAATTGAATTCAGCAACTTTTCAACAAATCCGCAAAAAGAGGATATGCTGAAAGGATTGGAGCTTATAAAGGAATTCAGACCGGATATAATAATAGGTATTGGTGGAGGTTCGGTAATAGATATGTCGAAGTTGATTAGATATTTCTATATCAAAGAATCTTCCGATGAAAAGAATAATAATTTACCATTGGTTGCAATTCCAACTACAGCCGGCACCGGAAGTGAATGCACACATTTCGCTGTTATGTATGATGAAGGGATAAAAACTTCTGTTGAAGATGAATTAATTCGTCCTGATTACGTAATATTAAATNCCTCTTTTACATATCAAAATAATAAATATCTTACCGCCTGTTCCNNTTTTGATGCACTTNCGNAGGCTATTGAAGCATTTTGGAATATCAATGCAACAGAAGAATCAGATACTTGGGCTAAAAAAGCGATTCTGCAGATATTGTCAAATTTGAAAGAAGTTGTAAAAGCACCTGATCCCGCCAACAGAGATGCTATGGTCGTAGGTAGTTACCAAGCCGGGAAAGCGATCGACATTACCAAAACCACTGCTCCCCATGCATTTTCTTACGGATTGACGTCTGATTACAATTATCCTCATGGTCATGCGGTGGCAATAGTTTTCCCCTCAATAATGGAATATAATTTGAGAAATACGTGGAAGAATGAAGGGAAAAAAATTGAGTTAATAAATATATTGGGTGCAAAAGATGCGCGAGAAGCAGTTGATAAAATTCAAACCCTTATAAGCGAAATCGGATTGACACCGAGAGACGGGGATTACTCAATTAAAAAGTTGGCAAAAAAAATTAACGCCGCTCGTCTTTCCAATAATCCATGCGCTATTGATGAAGATAATATAGAGATCCTCTATCGCAAAAGTTTATATGATGAAAAAAAACGATAATGCAAAGATAAAATTAGAGAAAGTGGAAATGGAGGAAATTCAAAAGGTTGAAACCTCTATTTTACACGAAGTAGCACAGTTTTGCGAAAAGGAAAATATTCGATATTTTTTTATTTACGGCACATTGCTCGGAGCTGTTAGACATAAAGGTTTTATTCCTTGGGATGATGATGTAGATATCGCTTTACCCCGTCCGGATTATGATCGCTTTTTAAAATTGTGTAAGGAAAATGGAGATAAAGTGAGGAAATATAAAATTTTCAATCTTAATACATGTACAAATTATCCAAACAATATAACCCGGGTTTGTGATACTGATTCCGTTATTGAAAAAGCTAAAAAAGCAGAAAACTGTGGTATGGGTCTGTTTATAGATGTTTATCCACTTGACGGATTAGGCAATGATTTGTCTGAAGCCAAGGATATAATGAAAAAATCTAAAATTGCAGGCGCAAGAATAAGCCAGGTTATTGATTTTGATAAAGACAAAATAAGAGAATTGCTTAGACGAGGGCAGTTCTTAGTTGCTTTAAAGTGGAAATTAAAACATATTATTGGATTAAAACATTATCTTAAGCAAAGCGAAAAATTCAAGTATAAATATGAATACGAGAATTCTAAGTATGTAGGAATCTCCACATGGACTTTTTTCAATATGCCTAATGAGTTATTCCCACGTGATGCATTTGATAATTTCCAATTAATGGAGTTTGAAGAACATAAATATAGAATTCCTCAAAATTATGATGTAGTTTTAAAACAATTATACGGGGATTACATGACTCCTCCACCTCCTGAAAAAAGAATTCCTCATCACGAGTATATAGCATATAAAAAAGTAAAGAATGGGTAGTGCCAAAAAAGCTTTTTCCGGAATGGTTTGGAATTTGGCTGTTAACATTGTAACAGCCTTATTCGGCTTCTTTGCAACCCCCATTTTAATTAGATATTTCGGCAGAGCTGATTACGGATTAATTTCTTTGGCAACCTCTATTAATGGTTATATGGCATTGATGGATATGGGTCTGACCTCCACGAATGTCCGTTTTTTTTCAAATTGGATAGCAAATGGAGATTTTATCAAAGTTAGGAAATTAATGCAAACATGCACTGCTTTTTATGGAGTTGTCGGTATTATTAATGCAGTTGTTTTAATTGTAATAAGTATATTTTCAAAAAGTATTTTTAATGTAACTCCGGAGCAGGATGTCATCCTGAAAGAAATGTTATGGGTTCTATGTATAATGGCACTTATTAATTGGTATACATCCTGCTACAACCAAATTATTTCGGCAACTGAAAATGTCGCATGGGTGCAGAAAAGAACATTATTGACAAAAGGATTAGCCATTATTGTCATTGCAATAACTTTAATCTTCAAATTAAATATATTACAATATTTTATTGGTATAATGGCATGTGGGTTATTGGTACTACCTGTTACCGTAAAGAAAATCAAAAAGGAAGCTCCATACGTAAAACTACATGCAAAATTTGATAAGGACGTTTTCAAAGAAATTCTTCCTTATACGATATCCATATTTTCATTCAGCTTCTTTCAGTTTTCCTACAATCAATTAAAAGTTGTGATACTTGGTATGCGAGGCACGATTGATGCCGTTACGGATTACGGTGTTATGAATGGAATTGCATCCATGATTGGTGTAATAGGAGGAATTTTTATTCAATCATTGTTGCCGGCATCATCAAGAATAATTGCCAAAAAAGATCAATCTTCCATAGATTTTGTTGCTTATAAGGGGACACATTTCATAACTATGGTATTATGTTTTTGTGCCTTTGGGTTAATGAGTATTGATAGGGATTTGATGATGGTGTATGTCGGTAAAGATTTCATGCACTTGATCCCTTGGTTAAATATATGGTTGCTCATAACAATTACCAGCAACGTTTCGTGTATTTCAAGTTTGATTTTAGGAGGAAGTGATGTTAAGCCCTTATCATATTCAAGTGCCGTTGCGAGTATTTTAGCTATTCTCGCAAGTTGGTTCAGCATTCCTTATTTTGAAGCCGGAGGTGTGATTATCGGAATGATAGTATATACAAGTGTACAACAGTTATTTTATTATTTCTATTATTGGAAAAAAGCACTTGGAATAAACCCGTGGAGAATTTTTATCAAAACTGATGTGCCATTTATATTAATAGGAAGTCTGATTTATTTGTTTGTTATTAATGTTCCTCATTTTGATAATCATTGGGTCAACATATTTGCTTTCGGAGCTCTCTTTGCAATAATTTACCTTATAGTTTGTTATTTATTTTTAAACAAGGGAGATAAGCAATATTTATTGAATTTAATTCAAAGAAAGAAATGAAGAATCCATTAGTGAGTGTCATTCTCCCTAACTATAATCATGCAAAATATTTGCCACAGAGAATCAAGAGCATTCTGAATCAGACTTATCAGAATTTTGAACTCATTATTTTGGATGATAAATCGTCTGACAACAGCAGAGAAGTAATTTCACGATATAAATCAAATCCACATATATCTCACATTATATTCAACGATACAAATAGCGGTTCTACTTTCAAACAATGGAATTTAGGCTTCAGTAAAGCAAAAGGAGATATAATTTGGATTGCAGAAAGTGATGATTATTGTGAGCCAACATTTCTTGAAAGATGCGTAAAGGAATATATTAAAGAGCCGGAAACGGCTATCGTTTTTTCCACTTCCCGATTAGTTGACAGCGAGGGGAAATATATTAAATTTAAATATGACCTTTCAACCCCACTTAATAAATATTCAGGAAAAAGATTTATAAAAGAAAAAATGTGTTGTGGCAATGCTATTTGGAATGCCAGCTCAGCAATTTTTAATAAAAAAATGGCATTACAAATAGATAAACAATATATGGATTATGTTGCTGCCGGAGATAAACTATTTTGGATTGAACTAGCCGAAAAAGGTAAAGTGGTTCACATCAATGAATTTATGAATTATTTTCGCCAACACAACAACAAGGTATCACCCCAAAAATTATTGGATGGAACAACTCTATTGGAAGAAAAGAGAATCTATAATTATTTAGTTAAATCCGGTTATATAAAAGGTCTTAAAAAAAATTATGTTTTAGATTATTTCTTTAATCGTATTGTCAATGAAACTTATACAGATGAAAGTATCAAATATAAGCTTCTTTCATTATGGTCATTTAATTCCAAAAATAAGATATATGCAGTGAAAATAATATCACGTATATATATGTATTCATATAAATTTTTTCGTAAAGAATTATTGTGGTAACATATTATTTCAATGATGATTACCACAAAATTGCAAATAAGGAAATCTTTCATGTCTGACTACCTTGTTTCCATCATTATACCAATTTATAAAGTTGAGAAGTATTTAACCAGATGCATTGAATCAGTCATTAATCAAACATATTCTAATATTGAAATTATTATGGTTGATGATGGGTCTCCGGATAAATGTCCGATAATTTGTGATAAATATAAACTCAAAGACCCCAGAATAACCGTGATACACCAATCCAATTCCGGATTGAGTTCCGCCAGAATTGTAGGAATAAATAAGGCTAAGGGAGAATTTATATATTTTGTTGATGGCGATGATTATTTGCCAAAGAATGCGATAGAATTATTAGTTTGTCAACAAAGAAAAGAAAACTTTGATTTAGTATTTGGCAATTTTATAATAGAGAAGAAGTTAGAGAAAAAGGAAATTGAAAGAGATTATTCTGAGTCAAAAGATGATTTTCTAAAAAAAATTGTATCCAATATTGGCGTTCATCATTTTGTATGGGGCGTATTGATTAGAAGGAATCTTTACGTCAAATATGCAATTAGCCNTCAGCCGGGAATTAATGNTGGNGAAGATCTTCAAGTTTTACCACAATTGATATANTATGCTGAAAAATATAATAAAATAGATAAATATATCTATTATTATAATCAAACGAATGTTAATTCCTTNACTGCTAAATATTCCTTAACTCGTTTGGAACAAGATATTCGTAGCATTATTATAGTTGAAGAATTTTTTAAGAAATTGAGCGAAACTATNTTCTATAATTTNATGCTGAGATCAGAANTAAAGTTTATCTTAGCAAATATCTTTACCTTAAGTCTTCAAAAGAATACATTGGATCCTTGCAGGCAGTTAATAAAATATGCTAATTCTAAAAAATTTAGAAGAGTAAAGAAGGATCTTCCTTTAAATGGAAGGATTATGTTGTCCCTAAAAACAACGATAATGATGAGAGTATGGGGTAAAATTCGTAATTGTGCATTGTTCCTAAATCCTATGTTTAAATAATTCAATGCAAATGAAATATGATTATCTGATTGTGGGAGCCGGTTTGTTTGGTGCAACGTTTGCTCATTTAGCAAGCAAAGCCGGGAAACGTTGCCTTGTGATTGACAAACGCAATCATATTGGCGGCAACCTCTATTGTGAGAAAATAGAGGGAATAAATGTCCATAAATACGGTGCGCATATCTTCCATACATCCGACAAAGAAGTGTGGGATTTCGTAAACAGTATTGTCCCGTTCAATAGATATACCAACTCCCCTGTAGCCTCAGCTCCAGACGGGAAACTCTATAATCTCCCTTTCAATATGAATACATTTTATCAGATTTGGGGAGTAAAAACACCTGAGGAAGCGCAAGAAAAACTTGATGAGCAACGCATTGAAGCGATAGAAAAAATGAAAGCGGACNGNGTTGNCGAGNCANGNAANTTGGAGGAANAAGCNTTAANTCTAATCNGTAAAGATGTATATNAATTGCTCATAAAGNATTATACANAGNAGCANTGGGGGAGACCTTGTACAGAACTCCCTGCATTTATCATCCGCAGATTGCCCGTAAGGCTTACTTTCGATAATAATTACTTTAATGATTTATATCAAGGTATTCCGATAGGAGGATATAATATGCTGATAGAGGGTCTTCTTGAAGGATGTGATGTCAAAACCGGAGTTGATTTTTCCGAAATGAAGGATTCATGGAGAGATTATGCAGATAAATTGGTCTATACCGGTGCAATAGATGAATATTTCGATTGCAAATTAGGGCGCCTTGATTGGCGTACAGTCAGATTTGAAACCGAAACAAAAGATACTCCGAATTATCAAGGAAATGCGGTAGTGAATTACACTGACGGAGAAACCCCCTGGACGCGCATTATTGAGCATAAACACTTTGAATCATTCGGTGCGGAAGTTTATGAGAATCCGAAAACTATAATTTCTCGTGAATATTCATCCGAATATAAACCCGGCAAGGAGCCGTATTACCCTGTAAATGATGAACGCAACAATGCGCTTGCCGAAGAATACAGAAAACTTGCAGAGAAAGAAGAGAATGTAATTTTCGGAGGTCGTTTGGCAGAATATAAATATTACGATATGGCGCCGATAATATCCCAAGTATTTAAATTATGGAGAAACAGATAAGCATAATAATTCCTACATATAATATGGAGGAATACATAGGCAAATGTCTTGATTCGCTACTTATCCCCGAGCTTGATGCTGTGGAGGTATTGGTTATAAATGACGNTTCTAANGACCGTTCTTCAGAAATTGCANACCAANATGCGGANAANTATCNTGAATCCATAAAAGTTATTGATAAAGAGAACGGTAATTATGGAAGTTGCATAAATGCTGCATTGCCGATTGCAAAAGGAAAATATGTAAAAGTTCTTGATGCGGATGATACATTTGACACTGAAGCCTTCTCCAAATTTGTCCGTGCATTACCAGAAAGAGACGAAGATGTTTTGATTACCGATTTTATCTGGTTAGATGGAAATGGAAAAATATGGAAAGAAACATCTTTATTCAATCACGATGCCGCATATTCAAATAAAATTTTTACTTTCCAAGAAATTTATCCTTACATCTCGAAAATAATGTTTATGCATTATATAACATTAAGAGTGGATAATCTTCGCAAAATGAATTATCATCAGACAGAAGGAGTTAGTTATACTGATAATGAATGGGTCTTCGCACCAATTAGTTTGGCGAATACTTTCGCATATATAAATTGTGGGTATCTTTATAGGTATCTAATTGGAAGAGAAGGTCAAACAATGGATCCAACGATCTTTTTTTCGAAATTTAATGACCATTTCAGGGGATTTGAAGCGCATGCGATCTTTTATGAATCTTATAGAGTGGATGGTGTCAGGAAAAAATATTTGGAGGGGAAAATTTTTCAAAGATTATTTAGTTATTATCGTTTTATTTTTTTGAATGGAACAAAAAAACAAAGAGAGGAACTCGGTAAACTTGACTTCCAATTAGTAAGTAAATATCCCAAATTTAAAAAATTAACCGATCAAATTCCTTATAGTCCTCATCATCCTTATAAAGCAATTAAAGCATTTCGTAAATCCGGATATTCTTCTGACTTTCGAATCGGTCCTATTCCGAAATTCGTTGAAAAATTAATCAATATAGGAGCAGGCATAAAAGGTAAACTCTAATTGTGTAATATAAAAAGTAAATAAATGAAATTATCTCATCTTCGAATAGATAAAGAGTATAATATTGGTGAAAGCAAATATAGTCGCGTTGTTTGCGATATATCAACAAATTTCTGCGAAAAGAGAGAATTATTTTTTTATGTGAAGCCTGAATTTGAATACTATCTGACTTATGATGTATATGATGCATTTATGGTTTCCATGCTTTTCCCGGCAATGTATTATAACGAAGCTATTGAAATTGATGGGTTAGTCTCTAAGAAATTATATCATAATATAATGCATTATGTTCAAGGCATTATTCATGATTTTGCACCGGAA
>WFMC01000038.1 GCA_009177205.1 Bacteroidales bacterium | reverse complement strand
CGCAACTTGAAAGTTGCGATGCTTTTTTATTATTAAGAGTTATTTCTTATTTTGCAAGACGGATAGTTACTGCGCGGTCGAGCGGAGCAGATTTAACACCGTAGTCAGTCAAGTTGTTGTTGTCAACTTCAACTTGGAGTTGATCGGGATTAACACCACATTTTACGAGATAATCCTTAACACCGTCAGCGCGGAGTTGACGAAGACGAGCGTTAATTTCATCAGTGCCTGTGTAGTTATCAGCCCAACCGGTGAGAACGTAGTTTTTGTTCGATTCTTGCATAACGCTTGCAACAGACTTCAAGATAGTCTTTTCGCGAGCTGAAAGTCCATATTGGTTGATGGGATAGTAAACAGTTGCGAGACCTTCGCAGTCAGCAACTTTAGTTACTGTTTGAGTCATCGGGCGTTTCAGGCAAGCATCAAGTTGTTGTTGAAGATCAGCGATTTGACGATCTTTAGCAGCAAGCTTTGCAACGAGAGCATCACCTTCAGCATCTGTATATTTCCAAGTCGGACATTTTGCAGATACCGGGCAATCCCAAGTAGATTTACCAAAGTTAAAGTTCAAACCGAGTTGAGCGGCTACTTCGTGAGTTGCAGCAGGTTTGAAATCAACCAAAGTGTATTGGATATCGAGGAAAAGATCAACTACGCTTGACAAACGAAAGCTGTTCATGATACCGGCATTCATAAACATGATAGCGTTATGAGCAGCATGCCAATCAAGTTTGTTGGTAGAAGAGGGAGCAGCGTTGCCGTAATTGCGGTTCCAAGTCCAATAACCACCTGCACCACCGTGAAGGATGAAGTTATAAACACGGTTGGGTTTGTAGCCACAGAACCAGTTGGTCAAGTTAAGGAGGACATCGAATTCAGGACCAAGACCCATCCATCTTTCTTCGTATGTATTGTTATAAGAAGGACGTGGCTTTGCGTATGCACCGTATTTGATGAAGTCGCCACCTCTTTCTTCAGCACCACGGTTAAGTGTCCAGTTTGCACCGAAACGGAGTCCGAATACGGGATTTACCCATTTGCCGAAGTAAAGACCTGCTTTAGCACCGAAACGATCCTTGATGGGAGCGTTGATGTCGTGCTTGCTAAAATAGAAGTTACCACCACCTTGAACTGTCATGAACCAGTTTGATTTGTTGGGGTTCATCAGAAGACCTTGTGAACAATCGGGTTCATAAGTTACTTCTTGAGCAAGTGCGGGAGTACCACTTACAGCCAGAGCTGCGAGAGCGAGTAATACACTTTTTTTCATAGACAAACAATATTAAATTATTAATAATAAAATTTCGGTTATATACCTTTTTTGATGATCTACCATCAATTTTTTCAATCGACTTGACGTGGATAATCGGCGCAAAGATAATAATTTTTTATTTATTTAACACAATTTTATTAAAATTGTTTAACATTTTCTTATTCTAATAACACTAAAATGTTAAATTTTGTTTCAATCTTCCTTTTTTTATTAAAATTTTCGGGTAATTTCTCTGTATTCACTATCCCTTGAGGAAAGATTTTACTTTTTCCAGCATGGCGGGAGTGGTATAGCCAAATTTTTCATCAAGCACCTTAGCCGGAGCCGAAGCACCGAAACGGTTAAGTCCATAGATTTCCCAGTCACCTCTCATCACAGGATAGAGCGTTGACGGAAGCCCCGCAGTAATACCGAATACTTTTCCGGATGCAGGAATTACTGAATCGCGATAAGATGCAGGCTGATCTAAAAATTCTCCTATGGATGGAATTGAAACAACCCTTACACTTACATCCTCTTTTGAAAGTTCCTCCGCAACATTAATTGCAAGTGAAACTTCGCTGCCATTGGCAACTAAAGTCAATTCCGGTCTTTCATTCTTCTCTCCATAGACTATATAACCACCCTTATGCAATCCTTCGGCTTGTTTTCTTCTATTGTCTCCGGGAAGATCCTCCAGATCCTGACGGGAAAAAATCATTACTGTCGGACGATCAGTCGTATTCATAGCTAATTTATATGCTTCTATCACCTCGGCGGTGTCTGCCGGACGCAAAACCAATACAGAGCGTTTGCCATGGAGATTATGCAATTCTTCCAAAAGTCGCATTTGAGCTTCATGTTCGATCGGTTGGTGAGTCGGTCCATCCTCTCCTACTCTGAAAGCATCGTGAGAGAAAATATATTTCACAGGCAATTCCATCAAAGCAGACATACGAATGGCAGGTTTCATATAATCAGAAAATACGAAGAATGTGCCGCAGGCTGCTATCATCCCTCCGTGGAGAACAATACCGTTCATCAAGCAAGCCATTGTCAGTTCTGCAACACCTGCATGAAGGAACGCTCCTGAAAAATCATGATGTGAAAGTGCTTTTGTAGCTTTTAAAAATCCATCAGTTTTGTCTGAATTTGCCAAATCGGCACTTGAAACTATCATATTACCGACATGCTTGCCCAGATAATTCAATACGGCTGAGGAGGCTGTACGGGTAGCCACATTCGGCTTGACTTCAACTTCATCAAGATTCAACTCAGGGGCTTTTCCACTGAAATATTCTCCCAGAAGTTTGGCACTCTCAGGGTTCTTTCGTTTCCATTCAATAAACTCGGAATTCCATGACTCCACCTCTTTTTTCAATTCCTCTTTTCTTGAATCATAAAGAGCTTGAACTTCTTCAAATATTTTCCAGGGACATTCGGGGTCTCCCCCCAAGTTTTTTACCGTCGATTCAATGCAAGCACCGGCTTTTGAAAGTGGCTGACCATGAGTACTGATGGCGCCTTCAAGTGATTCGCCGTCTGTCTTCACCACTTTGCGTGCCATTATTGTGTGCCCTATAATTAATGTGGGCTTCTCCTTTTCCTCATTTGCGGCTCTTAATGCTCCTTCTATCGCTTCAGCATCCGAACCGTCTATTTCCATGACATTCCAGCCCCATGCGCGATATTTACTTGCCGTGTCTTCACTCGTCACTTCATCTACTTTTGTAGATAATTGAACACTGTTGGCATCATAATACATTATCAGATTATGCAACCCTAACAGTCCGGCAATTCTCCCTGTTCCTTGAGACACTTCCTCCTGAATACCTCCATCGGAAATGAAGGCGTATGTTTTGTGAGATACAATCTCTCCGAATCGTGCAGCCAAAAATCTTTCAGCAATTGCGCAACCGACAGCCATTGCATGACCTTGACCTAACGGTCCGCTGCTATTGTCGACTCCGCGTGCCGGATCAAGTTCAGGATGACCGGGTGTAACACTTCCCCACTGACGGAATTGTTGCAATTCTTCCATTGTATATCTACCGGTCAAAGCCAAAACGGCGTATAACATCGGTGATTGATGACCCGGATCAAGAAAAAACCTGTCGCGGGCAAGCCATTCGGAATCTTCCGGATTATATTTCAAAAATTTGGAGTAAAGTACATTCACAAAATCTGCACCACCCATTGAACCTCCCGGGTGACCGGACTTTGCTTTTTCCACCATTTCCGCTATGAGAATACGAATATTATCAGCAGCTCTTTCCATTATATTGTGTTCCATAATGATAATACTGAATTTCTAATCTTCCACCAAAATTGCCGGTTTCTCTTTAAGATTTTTAGAGGGCATTGACAAAACTAAGGCATATACAAATATATNGNCTGTCAACCCGAAATCAANCCAAAAACNTCTANGCAAATTTACTNCTNCTANTGANGATTGAATGAAGGGAAAAATACCTCCTCCACATACCATCACCATAAATATACCGGAAGCAACTGCAGTGTATTTTCCAAGTCCTGTAACAGATAAGTTAAATATTGCACCCCACATGATGGATGTAAATAAACCGCATAATACGAAGTAAATTGCATTCATCGGGATGGCAACAACCGAGAATTGAAGATTTTTAGAACTGAATCCTAAGAAATCCACCATTGTCTCCTGTGAGAATATACCGGCAATAATCAGTGCCATAGCACCCACCGAGGCAATAATCAGCATCACTCTTGATGATATTTTTCCACCTATGAGTCCGCCGATAAATCTTCCAACAAGCATTAGCAACCAATATATGCCGCAGACGGTGCCCGCAATGGCGGCAGCCTCGAATCCCGAATTGAATTCTGTCACCAGCGTATGCTTCTGCAAATATTGATATGTCCAGTTTGCCATACCTACCTCCAATCCCACATAGCAGAAGATAGCCAAAACCCCGAAAGTGAAATTCTTATATTGAAAAGCTCCCGAAACCGGAACTTTTT
>WFMC01000187.1 GCA_009177205.1 Bacteroidales bacterium | reverse complement strand
TGAATATAAAGATGTTGAACCCTCTATTGCACTCACTATCGAGCATACTGAAAAACCGGAATACTGCATTGATTCCGACACATCATTGCGTCTCGTGAGAGCATTGTATTCAGCACCTCACGGAGTATATTCAATGTCGAAAGAATTGGAAGGTCTTGTGGAAACCTCCACTAATCTCGCAGCAGTAAAAATGATTGAAGGGGAGAAGATTAAAATCACCACTTCTCAACGTTCAAGCGTAGAATCACGCAAAAAAGATATTGCCGGTCAAGTGGAAGCACATTTCCAATTGGCGGGAGCAAAAGTCAGTCATTCCGACGGTTATCCGGGCTGGGCTCCTAATATGAACTCTCCGATAATGAAGATTTCTGCAGATGCCTATGAGGAATTGTTTGGTGTGCGTCCTGCTATTAAAGCGATTCATGCCGGACTTGAATGTGGTCTGTTCCTCGATACATATCCTGAATTAGATATGGTGAGCTTCGGCCCCACAATGACAGGCGTACACTCACCTGACGAACAACTTCTGATACCGACTGTAGAAAAATTCTGGAAACATCTGAGTCGCGTATTGGAGAAAGTGGCTAAAGCATGAGGCGCATCTCAACCTTCACATACATTGCATTAGTGATTTTGGGATTAGCATCCTTGAGTTGCCTGAAAGCTGAACGCAAAGAATCTCAGCAACCGGCAGCCGCTCCCAAAGATACTGTGGCAAAAACCAAAGAAGATTCCAACAGATATACTCATCTCACCGAAGAGGATTTTCAGAAGGTTGCAAAGGAACTCGGCGTGGAGACTGCAGCGATTAAAGCTGTGGTCTCCATCGAAGCCGGCTCGGCAATGCGTGGCTTCTGGGCTCCGGGAATACCTGTAATTAATTTTGATGCCACAATGTATNGCAAATNCGCTTCNANAGCCANTTCCAANGNAGNCGCAAAANGTGAANGCGNTCCGGCAACTCNCACAGGATATGCACGGAAAGAATGGACTCAGCTAATTAATGCTCGAAAAGTGAATGCACAAGGGGCAAATATGGGTACATTCTGGGGAATGTTTCAGATCGGAGGTTTTAACTACAAAATCTGCGGATGTGATAATGTTGACCAATACGTAAAACGAACATCTTACTCCGAATTGGAGCAATTGGAGCTATTTGCAGAATTTATTAAGAACGCAGGATTTGTGAAGGACTTGCAACTTAAAAATTGGAGTGCCTTTGCCAGAAAATATAATGGTCCGAGTTATGCCAAGCGGGGCTATCATACTAAAATGGCTAATGCTTATGCAAAATTTAAAGCTCAGGAGCAAAAGAACATAAAAGCGTCAGGAGCAGATACTCATTCACAGGGACGCTCTCTATCGCTGCCGAGTGATGAAGGGAATTAGAAATGGGAATTTGATAAATTAAAACCTTAAATTTAAAGATAATGAAAATCACGGAGCTTCAACCCAAATTGATTTGGGAATGTTTTGATGAAATCACAAAAGTGCCTCGCCCCACATTTCATCTCGATAAGATGAAAGAATTTTTGGTTGGCTGGGCTGATAAACATGGCATACCTTGCCAAGTGGATGCCGTGGGGAATGTAATGATGAGCAAACCTGCAACTCCGGGACATGAAAATGCCCCGGGCATAATCCTGCAAGGGCATCAGGATATGGTGGCAGAAAAGCGGGGAGATAAAGTTCATGATTTCTTGACTGACCCGATCACCACAATCGTTGATGGAGACTGGGTAAAGGCTGACGGCACAACACTCGGTGCAGACAACGGCTTGGGGTGCGCTGCGGCTATGGCTGTGCTTTTGGACGATTCTCTTGTGCACGGACCGATTCAATGTCTTTTTACAGTTGATGAGGAGCAGGGATTAACCGGAGCCAATGGCTTACAACCGGGATTTGTTACCGGCGATATCCTTCTGAATCTTGATTCTGAAGAACACGGTCAATTGGTAATCGGTTGTGCCGGAGGTAAAATCACAGTCTGCAAAGTTCCTTATATCTCAGAAAAAGCTAAGACGGATTATAAATGGTTTGAAGTTCATGTAGATCATCTAACCGGTGGACACTCCGGAATGGAAATCGGATTGGGTCGTGGGAATGCGAATCAAATTATTGCACGATTCCTATGGGAGGAGATGCAGAAATTTGATGTTCAGGTTAGCATGATGGATGGTGGCAATTTAGCAAATGCTATTCCGCGCGAATGTAAGGCAATAATCGGTGTGAAACCTGAAAATGCAGATATCTTGTCCAAAGATGCAGAAATCTTTTCCGATATGATTCATGCCGAACTCCTCTTGGCTGAGGGAAATGCCTTTACATTTACATGTGCAGAAGTTGATGTGCCGGAGAAAAAGATAGACTATGCCACAGCTGTGAAACTTGTGAGTGCAATTTTTGCTTGTCCCAACGGAGTGCAGGGGATGTCAAGAGCCGTGGAAGGTTTGATTGAAACTTCCGACAATCTGGCTNCTGTCAAGATGAAAGAGNGTNANATNATAGNNGTTACANTNCANCANCGTTCATCNGTAGACANTCGTAGAGATGAGATAGCCGANAAAGTGAANGCCTTATTCACGATGATCGGTGCNCAAGTTAATTTCGNGGANGCTTATGTAGGTTGGGCNCCGAATCCTGATTCTANAGTGTTAAGGGTTGCCGAAGAGAGTTTTGAATCATTGTTTGGGAAAAAGCCTAAAGTTGAAGCTCTCCATGCCGGATTGGAGTGTGGATTGTTCCTTGAAAAGATGCCGGGTCTCGATATGATTTCATTTGGTCCGACATTGAAAGATATCCATTCCCCGAGCGAAAAGGCTAACATTCCGAGTGTGGCAGAGTTCTGGAAATTCTTGACCGATATTCTTCGTAGATTGGCATAAAGAATATTTAGATATTCTTGATAATACAATGTAATAGTTGACAGAAAATATAATGTGTATAATTAATCCGGTTTGATAATCTTTCAAATCGGATTAATTTTTTGCGAACTATTTTGGTTGAAAAGTGGTTTAAAAGATAAAAATATTAATATTACACATGTTAGGCTATTTATCAGTTGGAGTTTTTATCGACGGCGGTTATTATGCAAAGGTGAATCGAGCCTTAAAAGCAGCTGAAAACAGTATAATTCGGGTGAGGTCGCTTTTTGACTACATATCCGGAAAGTTGGCGTATGAAGAGGGGGTGAATCCTTCTGATTGTCAAATCACCGAAGCCCATTATTTTCGTGGAAGATATCGCGTAAAGGAAGCATACGACAAACACCTATTATATAATGAGAGGAAATTCGAGGATACACTCATCGAAAACGACGTCATCTTCCATTACAAGCATCTCCGCGAGATGGAAAAGGATGGAACCGTGCAGGTCGTGGAGAAGGGTGTCGACGTATGGTTTGCTCTCGAGGCTTACGAACTCTCAGTGTTCCGCAAATT
>WFMC01000037.1 GCA_009177205.1 Bacteroidales bacterium | reverse complement strand
TATGGTTTAGAGAGTGATTGGTTGAGAGGAACAATATCGGGGGATTTTTCCCCTAATTCTCTTCCGGGAGGAGTTAAAAAGATGATTGCAGAAGCCTATCCGACCTTGATTAAAAATGAGAATATCAATGATATTGTATATAATGATAATCTGGATTTCAAATTTGAGGTTTTTAAAGGGGGTGATTGGTCTGAGTTCTTTAATCTCCCGCTAAAATTATTGCATGATGCAGAAATTTCAGGGAATCTGGATTGTAAGGAGGAGAAATTAAATATAGATATAAAGGCTCCTTTTATTCAACAAGGGAAAGATAAATTAATTCAACACACAAGTCTGAGTTATCATCTGAACAAAACGGATGGCTCAGGAAATTTTTATAGTTCCATTCCCACTAAAAAAGGTATTTTAGATTTAAACCTGATTTTGAATTCTTCACCGGAGAATTTCGGTCTCTTATGTCAATTCAACCCTAATTCTCAGGGAGCTTTTTATGGCGACTTTGCATTAAACGGTGAAATTAAAAATTCTTTAAACCCTTCCGGAGAGGAGGTTTTAGTAAAAGTTCTACCATCAAGCATATTCTTAAATGGTGCGGAATGGAATGTAGGAGGTTCTTCCATAAATTATGTAAATGGGATAATTAATGTTGATAATTTCTCCATTTCTCACGAAAATCAGTACCTGTCTATAGCCGGGTTTGCCTCAAAATCGAATGCAGATGAGGTAATCATTAACTTGCAGGATATTGATTTGGATTATGTATTTGAGACGTTAAATATTGATGTTGCTCAATTTGGAGGCAGAGCGACGGGTGTTGCAATAGGAAAGGGAGTTTTATCTAAAGATTTTGAGGCTTTTACGCGAGATTTAAAGGTGAAAAATCTCAGTTATAATAAGTGTGTTCTTGGCGACGGCGATTTAAAAGGTACATTCAACATGCTTTCAAAGCGTGTTGGAATATATGCAGATGTGAAAGAGGATAATAAATTTGTCGCCAATATTGATGGGGGAATATGGGTTGGGAAAGATTCCTTGTCGTTTGCTTTTGATGCAGATAAAGTTAAAATAGGTTTCCTACAACCATTTATGAAAGCATTCACATCTCATGTTGAGGGTAGAGCATCGGGGAACGCACTTTTATACGGCACATTTAAGGATGTGAATATGAAAGGAAAACTATTTGCCGATACAATTGCGCTTAAGGTTGACTATACGAATGTGACTTATTGTGGTTCTGATTCAGTTAATATCGTTCCGGGCAGAATAGATATTCCTCGGTTCCGTTTATATGACACTGAAGGTAATGCAGCGTATCTATCAGGAATATTGGAACATGACTATTTTCATCATCCGGAGTTTGATTTCCGGATTACGGATTGTCATAACCTTATGCTATACGATACAAATCCTTCTATTAATCCGGTTTGGTTTGGTAAGGTCTATGGAAGTGGCACCGGCAGGATAGTTGGAAACGATGATATTGTAAAGATAATCGCTGATATGACCACAGATGTCGGAACAGATTTCACTTTTGCTTTGGAAGATTCAAAGGAAGCTGTCAGTTATCAATTCCTGACCTTCATTGATTCACAAAAAGAGAAGCAAAAAGCTGAAGAACTGGTCTCAATTTCTGAAACTGATGAAATTATACAGAATTTCAATAAGAAAAATCAGGAGGATTCCCAATCCACATCTGTATTTTCGATGGATTTAAGAGTGATGTTGACGAATGCAGCTAAAATGAATCTGATAATGGATCCTGTAGCCGGCGATAAAATAACTGCCCATGGCGGAGGACCTATCAACATTACATACAATTCAGAGACAGATGCCATGAGAATGTATGGAAAATATACTTTGACCGAAGGTATATATAATTTCTCTTTGCAAGACCTGATTCTAAAAGATTTTATCATAAAAGAGGGGAGCAGCATATCCTTTAACGGAGATCCGATGGATGCCAATTTAAATATTCGCGGAGCATACAGGGTCAATACCAACTTGACAGACCTTGATGCGAGTTTTGCAACAGATAAAGATGTAAACAGGGTTAATGTGCCGGTAGATGCAATGCTGCTTGTTACCGGTGAGCTTGAGCAACCGGATATTAAATTTGACATAGAGTTGCCTACTTTAAATTCCGAGACAGAGCAAAAAGTCAGAAGCATAATTTCATCAGAAGATATGATGAACACTCAAATGATTTATCTTTTGGCTTTAAATAGATTTTATACTCCTGATTATGGTAATAATACAGGCAAATCGGGAGGGGAATGGGCATCTGTTGCCTCATCTACATTATCTTCACAATTGCAAAACATATTGGGACAGATAACGGATAAGGTAACTGTTGCCCCCTCATTACGCTCAGATAAGGGTGATTTTTCCGATCTTCAGGTTGACGTGGCTTTATCATCAAGACTCTTTAATAATCGTCTGATAATAAACGGAAATTTAGGTTATCGTNATCNGTCAACGAGCAGTTCNACATTTATCGGNGATTTTGACATANAATATTTACTCCNCAANAATGGCAATTTCCGTCTAAAAGCNTACAATCATTTTAATGACCAAAACTATTATCTGAAATCTGCTTTAACCACTCAAGGCTTAGGATTGATTTATCGCAAAGACTTCGACCGCCTCTTCCGCAAGAAAAAGAAACTCAAATCATCATTGCCCTTAACGGAGTAAAATAACACTTCCAACGCATTTCTGATGTGAAATATTAACGGCAAAAAACATTGATATTGAAGTCATGTCTTTCTTTGCATGTTATTAATTAAAGGAGTCAATTAAGAGAAAAAAGTAGCGTTAAGGTGTTGTTGGTAATTCTTCGCCTTAACGCTACTATTAACAGTAATTTTATTAAAATCCTTGAATTTTTGTAATGCTGGAGTTTTCTGATTAAAATATTCCAATAACTTTATGGGAATAATGACGNAAANGNAANAAAGCAAANTATAATAATTCTCTATCTTCCATTTTGCTTTGAAACCTTAAGTTTTTATCAGATTTTCAGACCTAAGGAAACGTTTAACGTGTTGGTATTGAGATGAGGTGAAATTTGAACGAAATCTGTGCCAAAGTTTAAACCAACATAAAATTTCTTGATTTCTAATCCTACCCCTATCTGCCATCCTAACTGGAAANGTTTAAAATCATAATCNGTATACCATNTTTGAGTATTCGAGCTCNTGTCATTAGAACCNATAATNTTGCNTTTAAAATTNAGACCNAGGTATGNCATNAAGNTGANTTTATCTGNTANAGCAANNCTNTAAACATAGTTTACAGGGACATTAATAGTAGCGTACCCATAATCCCATCCGGACCCATAATCTTTACCTACGTAAGCAATTGACGCGCCAACTTCAACATACATTGGAAATTTCTGAGTCACGCCAAACCCGTGGGCATAATCAAAACCACCACCGATATAGCCGTTTGCACCGGTAAAGTTAACGTTTCTAAAAGAGATTGAGATACGGTTGTAAGATTTCGGGTGGTCTTGAGCTTTCAATCCGAAACCGATACATAACATCAAAATGGCAAAAAATAATTTTTTCATTTTTTAATGAATTAGAATAGTCTCCTGACTCTCAAAAAAGACTAATTATAACTAATAAAAATTGCGCGAGAGTCTTATCTTGTGCTCGCTCTCACTATCTGAGGCCTTCGCATTGCCCATCTCGGTAGAACGAGCAACATGATGCAGAGACCTCACGCAAATATGTATAGTTCATGCCTAAACGCTCACGCGCTTTCCGGCTAGATTCTAAACACATATTTACATAAGCATTCTACCGTTGCTACATTCTTGACCGAGATTGAAATTTGCGAAGTTTCAGATAGTCAAGATTGTGCGTTGATAAACGCCTTTTTTCAGTATTTAATTTACACCCTTCCCTCAGTGCCCGTCTCACTCAAACGATAGTTTTGAGTTTCAATATGAGGCCTCTGCGGACGATATGTAATTACAAAAGTAATGAAATTATTTAGTGTATACAAATATAATTTGAGAATTAGGTGTAATATATGTGATAATATAAACATTGGAGATTCATTAGCAAATTATAAGATAGTATCTTTTACACGGTCTTTTGCCTGATCATCCGATGCTTATTGCCATAATGTTAAAATAATTTTACTAAATTTGTATTCTAAAGTTGAATCGGATGGAAGAAAACAATTTTATCAACTCCTATCCATTGTCGGAATCGTCTGATTCCTGTCTGATACCTATTGAAAATCTCATTCATGTTATTCGTGGTCAGCAGGTAATACTTGATAGCGATTTAGCTCAATTATATAGGATAGAAACAAAATACTTGAAAAGAGCTGTAAAAGCAAATATTAGAAGATTCCCTTCTGATTTTATGTTTGAACTTGATCAGGATGAATTTAATTTTTTGAGGTGCAGAAATAGCACCTCAAACGAAAAATCTCTGCGTGGAGGCACGCGATATATGCCTTTTGCCTTTACAGAACAAGGAGTTGCAATGTTAAGCGGTATCCTTAAATCCGATACTGCAATTGAAGTGAACATTCGGATTATGAGGGCTTTTATTGCTATGCGTAGCTTTTTAATTAATAATGCGAGAATTTTTCAACGATTAGAAACGGTTGAACATCATCAGCTCTTATTGCAAAAACACCAGAGCGATACCGACAAAAAAATAGAAGAGGTGCTGACTCGACTTGATGATAAAGAATCCGAGCCTATTGAGGGATTTTTCTTTGAAGGACAGATATTCGATGCCTACACCTTGATTTCTGACTTAGTCCGCAAAGCAACTCACCGAGTTATCTTGATAGATAATTTTGTAGATGATCGCGTTTTGAAAACGCTCGACAAAAGACATGACGGTGTTACGGCATTGATTTATACCCATCCTAAGAAATCTCAGATAGAACTGGATATAAAGAAGCATAATGCTCAATATCCNGAAATAAAACTTTGTCATTGNACNAANGTNCATGACAGGTTTCTTATCGTTGATGATACCGTTTATTTTATCGGAGGNTCNATCAANGANCTTGGNAAAANGATNGTNGCNTTNAGNCANATGCACCAATCTCCAGACGATATTTTATCCAAATTAAGGTGATTTNTANATTTCTTGAAAAAGAAACTNTGGNAAATGACAGGAGAGGTATATTGATGGGACCCTGAAGGCATCGGGCATTCAGGGTCTCTTATTATAAAAAGTTTTCTAATAATTGTTCNCTCTGATTATTTGAAGAGATATTGAGAGGAGANTGACTGATTGTNGTNGATGCGGCGAATTGTGNCTGCGAATAATTTTGCTACCGGANGAATAGTGGCTTTCGGATTCTCTTTGCCGTAAGGAATAGAATCTGTAAAGATAATCTCTGTCAATCCGGATGACAATACCCTATCGGTTGCAGGATCTGACATCACTGGATGAGAACAGAGTGCTCTCACAGATGATGCTCCGAATGAAAGCAACAGATCTGCAGCTTTTGTAATAGTGCCCGCTGTGTCAACTATATCATCAATCAACACTACATTTTTACCTTCAACATCGCCAATCACAGTCATTTTGGCTACAACATTGGCTTTTGCTCTTTGCTTATGACAAAGCACCAAGGGAACATCAAAATATTTAGCGTATGAATTGGCGCGTTTTGCTCCACCAACATCAGGTGAGGCAATCACCATATCCTTAAGATGTAAACTCTCCAGATAAGGAATAAAAATAGATGATGCATAAAGGTGGTCGACAGGGACATTGAAGAACCCTTGAATCTGGTCAGCGTGCAAGTCCATCGTAATCAAACGGTCGATTCCTGCAACACTCAACAGATCAGCCACCAATTTTGCTGCAATTGAAACACGCGGTTTGTCTTTTCTGTCTTGACGAGCCCAACCGAAGTAGGGGATCACCGCAATTATTTTACCGGCGGAAGCTCTCTTGGCTGCGTCAATCATCAAGAGAAGTTCCATAAGATTGTCGGAGTTCGGGAAAGTGCTCTGCACGAGATAAACCTCTGCACCGCGGATAGATTCTTCGAAACCGACTTCAAATTCACCATCGGCAAAACGTTCGATTTTCATTTTGCCGAGTTCAATACCCAAATCTTTGCAGATTGCTTCTCCAAGATATAGGCTCTTGGAGCCTGCAAATACTTTGATAGGGGGGAGACTATTGCTCATAATATTATAGAAAAAGGATGATGTTTTGCAAAATTAATCATTTTTCAGCAGACTTTTCTTCACTTTGAGGATTTTTTGACACCTCTTTTGGAAATATATCTTCCGCCTTGGGAGATGAGATGGAGATGATCAAAGCGTCTCTCCCTTTGACTGAAACAGATAGAGGCTTCGAACGTGAAATTTTCAAAATGTAATTTTTATTCCACAACAAATCATTCTCTTTTATCGTTCCTTCCAACAAATCTGCCATTTCAAAAGCGTGTTCGGGAATATTAATTTCCAAATTTTTTTCTTCATCGCNGAAATTGACAACGATNAGCAGCTTTTCTTTTACCGTATATCTCATGANNCANAAGCAGNAATGTGGATCGANNTTGGGATTATCCAAATTNACATNCATTAAATCGAAGAATTTANCNTCCCGTAATGCTTCATTTTTATTACATAAATTCAANACCTTGGAATATAATTCTCTAAGCCATTTTTCATGGGCATTAAGTTTTGCTACTGAGCATTTACCGTTGTTGTACCATCGCCGCATCGAATCATAACTCCAATAATCAAAGATTGTAGTGCGGTTATTATATCCGGCAAATCCTTCATTCTCTACCGCACATTCACCCAATTCCTGTCCGTAATATAGCATAAAGGGTCCCGATGTCATCATACTGCTGATAATCAGGTCGGGCACTACTCTTGAAGGGTTGCCGGCAAATTCAACCGAACCATAACGTACTTCATCATGATTCTCCAGGAAATTCAGCATTCTATCCGAAATACCTTCTACAGTTTGCCAGGCAGATGTTAATTGTGCAGCGGAATAATTATATCGTTCAATCCCTACTAATTTATCATAAAGATTCACTTTGTCATAAAGATAATCGAAATGACCATAATCCAGGAAAGAGCGGTACTGAGCCACGTCATAAATTTCTCCGATAAAAATAATTTCGGGGTAATCTTCCTTTACCCTTGGAATTGCCCAATTCCAGAAGGGGAGAGGCACCATGAACACCATGTCGCATCGGAATCCGTCAACTCCCTTTGAAGCCCAGAAGCGTAAGATGTGAAGCATCTTAAGCCATGTGTCCGGTATAGGGTGGAAATGATCGGAATTATCGCCATAATCATGACCATAATTCAATTTAACTGTTTCATACCAATCATTCTTTCCACAAAACGCAGAGAAGCAGTCGTTTCCGGTGGCTTTTGCAGGAAACTCAATATAGGGGGAATTCCCTTCCGCAGCTATGCAAAAATCAGGTGAAAATTGCTGATTCGGAATATAATAGTAATTATTATTTGGAGCGAAAAAATAGGTTTTATTGTCATTCGAGCCAAAATCTTCAATCCCCTTAGGCGCCGCGTCTGAATGATATATGCGAGCCGTATGGTTTGGCACAAAATCGATTATAACTTTTAATCCTTTATCGTGGATACGTTTTACGCACTCTTCAAATTCCTCCATGCGTCGCTTTGGATTGACCGCAATGGCTGGGTCAATGTCATAATAATCCTTAATCGCGTATGGTGATCCCGCTTCCCCTTTTACTACATTCGGATTATCCGGCATGATTCCGAACTCACTCAAGTCTGTTTTTGTAGCATGTTCGATGACTCCTGTGAGCCAGATGCAATTAATGCCCATCTTTTTCAGCGAGCGAAGCAGAGTCGGGGAATAATCATTCAACTTCCCGGCTCCATTTTCTTCCAATTTTCCTGCAAAGATGTTGTTGGAATTTGTGTTGGTTAAAATTCTTGGGAAAGTTTGATAGATTATTGGTCTTTGTTTGTTATGACCGATTTTTTTTGAATTATTTGCCATGTTTAGTTCTTAAATTGTTGTTCAAGTACATTGCATGTGGCTTCATAACCTATTTTGACTGCTTCTTGCAGAGCGTGTAAGTCAAAGGTGCTGAATCGAGCACTTTCGGGAGTTCTTATCACATAATCACAAAGATTCAAGTCCTGCAGGGTATTTGCTTTCGACATGAGATTATAGGTTCTCATAGTAATATCGATAATTGAATCTTTGTATTTATAATTTCGGGAGAGCGGAGAGCAATTGAGTCCGTATAAAACTTTGCAATGTTTTCTTATAGCCCATGCGGGAAGATTTCGGAGAACCCCTCCGTCAACATAATTGACTCCATTGATATTTATGGGAGGGAAAATGATGGGAATGCTGCATGATGCCATTACCCGCGGCACAATTTCACCCTTCGACCATCCTATTGATTTTCCTGCCTGAAGATCTGTGGCGCAAACCACAGTAGGAATATTAAGTTCTTCAAGGTTCTTTACGCTAATCCAGGAATCAAGTAATTTGCCGAAACGATCCATTTTGAGGAAGGATTTCTTGGGAATGGTGATTTGTGTATAATCTCCCAATTCATCATATTGTTGGAAGCATTGGATTATCTCCTTCGGGGTTAGTCCTGCGGCATATAACACACACGCAATGCTTCCGGCGGAAACACCCGAGACGATATCCGGGTTAATTCCGAAAGTCTCAAAAGCCATCATCGCGCCGATATGAGTAAACCCTTTGGCGCCACCTCCACTGAACGCTATTCCTATTCGTGGAGGTTTTGCATTGAGTCCTATTCTTTCAAGTAATCCTTCAATCTTGATTTGCATAGGTTGATAAAAAATAATTTTACCAGATAACGATTCTTTCTTCAGCAGGGCGATACATCTCATCACCCTCTTGAATTCCGAAGGCTTCCATGAAGGGAGCAATATTTTTTAAAGTAACGTTTACTCTATTTTTGCCTAAAGAGTGTACGTCGGTCATTGTAAGTTTCTTCATTTCAGCGTCTCTGACGTTTTGAGCCCAGAGATTTGCATAATTCATAAAGAATACTTGAATCGGATCTAAGCCGTCAATCTTTGCCTCTTCTGAAGTAACGTCAATACCTTTTTTCTTTTGAGAATCCAAAAAGGCTGTCATGGCAATACGTAGTCCGCCTTGGTCAGCGATATTTTCACCGAGAGTATATTTGCCATTTGCCATGACCCCGGGGAGTACCTCTACCTGATCAAATTGGTCTGCCAATCCTTTTGTTAATTCAGCAAAAGCATTAGCATCTTCTTCTGTCCACCAGTTCACCAGATTGCCCTCTGCATCGAAGTTGCAACCTTGATCGTCAAACCCGTGAGTCAATTCGTGTCCGATAACCACGCCGATACCTCCATAGTTTTCAGCATCGCTGGAGTTTGCATCAAAGAAAGGTGCCTGAAGAATACCCGCAGGGAAAACAATCTCATTATTTTGGGGATTATAATATGCATTGATTGTTTGAGGAGTCATTCCCCATTTTGTACGGTCGACAGGTTTACCCCATTTTGAAAGATAATCATCGTTCATCCAAAGGTCGGCATTATGAATATTCTCGTAATAGGAGAGTTCAGGGTCAATATTCATTNAAGAATAATCTTNNCATTTGTCGGGATAACCGATTTTANCNGTGATTGANTTAAGTTTCTTAATAGCTTGCAATTTAGTATCATCGCTCNTCCAAGGAAGATTGATGATATNTTTGCCAANAGCATTTCTCAGGTTTTCCNCCANNCCTTCCATATNNACCTTTGAGGATTNGGGAAAGTATTNTTCAACNTATAATTGACCGACTGCTTCGCCGAGGCGCGCTTCAGTTGAGGTTTGAACTCTTTTCCAACGCGGAAGTTGCTTTTCCACTCCGCTCATAACTTTATTGAATTCAAAAGCAGCGTCAGAAAAATCATCGCTCAGATAGGGGGCTGCCTGTTTTACATATTGCCAGAGATAATAATCTTTAATTTCTCTATCGGGGAGNGAANTTATAAGTTTATCAGCNTGGNGGACAGTNNTAATTTCAGTAACGNTAAATTCNTNGGGAGTGGCGATATTCATTGNTTCAANGAAAAATCTNTCCCAGGGGATATNGGGATAATTNTNCTTAAGCCANGCAAANGAACGCACATTATTAATTGCATTCATATCTCTGCTCTGTTCGCGGGTCCATGTTGAATCGGCAAGGAGTGTTTCGACTTTCAAAACATTCTTAGCAATTCTCTTTGCAGCGGATTTCGAGAATCCGGAGAGTTGCATATTTTTTTCAATTAATTTAGTATAGGCGTTACGTATTTTTTTGTTGTCGGCATCATTTACAAGATAATAATCCCTATCTCCGAGAATTAACGGACCGGATCCAATATACATCGCGTATTGAGATGAATTGTTAAGATCCTCCTGAGGGGTAGCGGAAAAGAAAGGAGCAGCATAATATTTATGCATCCAGAGAAGAAGGTCTTCCATTTCGGCTGGAGAAGTGGTGTCTATCTTTTTCAAGTCAGCCAAAATGGGTGAAGCACCCAATTTATTGCGTTTCACAGAATCCATTCCGGATTCATATAAAGTAGCAATCTTATACGCTACTGTTCCCTTTTCAGGGNTGGTGGNAGATAGGTTGGCNACTATTTTGCGAACACGANTTTTGCTTGAGTCGTCAAGAATGTTGAATTGTCCATATCTGGAATATTCAGGACTGAGCGGATTGTTGTNCATCCAGGTTTGATTGACATGCCTGTAGAAATCTTTAGATGCTGGAATGTCGGTTCTGATTCCCTCTCCANTAAGGNTTTTGAGATGTTCCTTTGCATTGATGCTGAAAAAAGAAGCGCAAGTCAATGCTAAGACTATTGATACATGTGTTTTCATTTTATGATAGGTTATAAGATTATATTAATAATTTATTCATCTCGATATTCCAATATGTCTGATGGTTGACAATCAAGTATCTTGCAAATGCTCTCCAAAGTGGAAAATCTGATTGCCTTCGCTTTTCCCGTTTTGAGAATTGACAGATTGGAAGGGGTAATATCCATTTTTTCAGCCAATTCTCCTAAGGAGATTTTACGCCGCGCCATCATGACATCAAGGTTTACTATTATTGGCATATAAGGAGAGATTAAATTGTAAGTTCTTGTTCTTCTTTAATTTTAATTCCTATATTCCACACCTGCGNCATGAGCATACTCAAGCAACCTAACAGGAGTGTACTCCAGGGAATTGTCCAATTTGAAGCCAACTCATACCCTTTCATTGAAAAAGAGAGATGATGGAAAAGATATTCATTAGTAATTCCGGCTACAATGTCAAGAAGGGCTATAGCGAGCAAAATCCATGAGAATTGTCGAAGGAGCTGCACATTCTTTTTGACAAAAATGTTTTGTCGCGAAATATTGATTATAAACTTAATAAATTTCCAAATTAAAGGAAATAGAAGTATGATTTCAATAAAATAAGCTAATCCTGAAATCCATTTGCATGAAGTGGTGATGTTTTCATTAGGAACCATCACAGACACATCATTAATAATGATAGGCAGTTTTTTGCCGTTTTCAAAAATTATGGAATCTTTAGGCTGAATAATCGTGGTAGCCTCGGGATTGAAATTAATGTCTATAGGTGTGCCAATCGCAATTATTTCTTCATTATTATATCCGGCGGAAAAACCGGCGGAAAAACCTTCCAAACCGGATGCAATCATCTTATAAGCAGGGAAGAGAACGGAAAAAGATACAATTCCGATAATTATTATTGATAATAAGTATATTCCGGTTTTCTTCATATTAAATTTAAATCAATTTTGAAGATGAAGCATAAAATAATGAAATCAAGGAGAGTTGAGATTCATATTTAGGCTATGCAAATTTAGTTTTTTTATTCTTATTACACAAATAAATTATTCTCAACCTCTGAATTTACAATTTATGGTTAATGAAATTACAGGATGAGAGTTGACAGTTTAGTCTCAGTCTCTTCCCATTCTTTTTCCGGCTCTGAATCTCGCGTTATTCCACCTCCGGCATATCTGATGGCAATATCTTTGGGAGTATTCAACATAGCCGAACGCAGATTGACGAATGCTATCAGATTATCAGGCTCTTTAAATAATCCAAAATATCCTCCATAATAATTCCTGTCAAATTTTTCCTTTTGAAGGATGAAATTAAGGGTATCAAGTTTAGGGTAGCCGCATAATGCAGGTGTAGGAGATAAATCATTAAGCAGATTAAAAAAGGTGCACTTAATATTTCCCTCGTTACTTTCATTCACTTCAGCCGAAATCTGAGTTGCCAGATGTTCTATTTTACCAAAATTTCTGGTTTGAGGTCCTATAATCGAGGGTTCGAGATCTTCCTNGAGGAAAGCACTNGCAATATAATCAGTTACTATTCTTTGTTCATCAAGATTTTNATTATCCCATGCTGAAGAAGATCCGGAAGGACGCGTGCCGGNAAGAGCNATTGAATGGAATTGCGATTCTTCTGTTTTCAATAATAATTCCGGGGAGGCACCTATCCATGTCCCTGATGTTGGTGTGGAAAACAGAAAAATGCAGGCGTTAGGATAAAAGTCACATAAGTTAAGAAAAGAATCGTAGATTGAGCCGGAGAAGGGTGAGAGTTTAATACGTGCAGCCACAATCTTACAATTATTCTTACTTTGCTTTTCGAGGAGTTTAATTTTTTTAATTGCAGCAGACACGTATGCAATATGTTCCGCTTTGGAAGTGGGTTCAGGTATTTCGGGATGGTTATTAAAATATTCCGTATCATTTTCTGCAATCCAATCCGAAAGTTTAGATATGAAATATTCCTGTTCTACAAGAGTTTCCTTGTCGGATGGAATGGTTAGAATTTGAGACGCGTTATCAAAAGGAGCAAAGAAAAATCCGGGGTTCAGCCCCTCAATGATATTTTCAGAAGCCCCGTAGGATACATCTTTTGTGTTTGGAAATTTAATCAAAAAGCAATTCATAATCAATATCTATAATTNCTCTTCGAAAATGAATTTTTTATGACTTGGTGGGCTTTCCAATCAATTCAAAAGGATAGGCTTCCGTGATCTCGGCTTCAATAAATTCTCCTAAGGGTAGGATTGCTTCCTTAATAATCACTTCAGGATCAACGTCCGGCGAATCATATTCTGTTCTGCCGATAGAGTTATTGCCTTCATGGCGTTCAATCAAGACTTTAAGNGTTNGNCCTATCATTTTTTGATTCAATTCAAGGGCTATATCTTCTTGCACCTGCATCAATTTGTCAAGTCGCTTCTGCTTCACTTCTTCCGGAATGGAATCAGTTAATTTCTTTGCAGCCCAGGTATCGTCTTCTTCGCAATATGCAAAAGCTCCCATTCGGTCAAAACGTTGAGATTTAACGAAATCCAAAAGTTCTTCAAATTCCTTTTCTCCTTCTCCCGGGAAGCCGGTCATGAGCGTGGTGCGCAATTTAATTCCAGGAACTTTTTCCCTGATTATTTTGATTAGTTCCAATGTCTCCTCTTTGGATATATGCCTGCGCATATTTTTCAATACCGGGTCAGAAATGTGCTGGAGTGCGATGTCAAGATAATTGCAAACATTATTCTTTTCTCNCATCACGNCTAACACATCCATAGNGAAATCCGCAGGATAGNCATAGTGGAGTCTGATCCATACCACTCCCGGAACATCTGAAATATCTTCAATTAATTTAGCCAGACCATAATCCGGGTTCAGGTCTTTTCCGTAAGAGGATAAATCTTGTGCTATTATATTAAATTCCTTTACTCCTTTGGCAACTAACGCTTTAACTTCTTCTATAATCTCCTCTTTGCTCCGGGAATGATGTCGTCCGGTAATCAGAGGAATCGCACAAAAAGCGCAAAATCTGTTGCAACCTTCCGATATTTTCAGGAAAGCACTCCATTCGGGTGTGGTCAGTTTCCTTTCCCAAGGTTTAACTGATGTTGCAGATTTGAGATCCGGCAAATCATTAATGAAATTATTCCAGTCAAATTTGCCATACCATCGGTCAACTTCCGGGATTTCCGCTTTCAATTCTTCCGGATAGCGTTGAGAAAGACATCCCATAACGGCAATATTGCCGATTTGTCCTTTATTTTTTGCATCCGCCAATTGAAGAATCATATTTATTGATTCCTCCTTGGCATCTCCAATAAAGCCACAGGTATTTATGACAACCCACTCGCCCGAGGGCTTTTCATCATCATGTTTGGATTCGTAGCCTTTCGCCTCAAGTCTTTTCAACAGTCTTTCTGAATCAACGAGATTTTTGGAACATCCCATTGAAATTACATCCACACGACCTTTTTTGAATTTCATGAATTATTCCGACTTGTTAAAAAGCGATTTGACAAATTCCTGAGCATTGAATAATTGTAAATCTTCCGGCTGCTCTCCGAGTCCGATATATTTGATAGGGATTCTGAGTTTGTTGGAGATTCCAATTATAACACCCCCTTTTGCAGTGCCATCGAGTTTGGTTACAGCCAAGGTGTTGACATTAGTAACGGCTGAGAAATTCTCTGCTTGTTGATATGCATTCTGACCGGTAGAGCCGTCTAAAACGAGCAAAACCTCATTAGGAGCATCAGGCACAACTTTTTGGATAACTCTTTGGATTTNCTCCAATTCACGCATCAAGCCGGTTTTATTATGTAGTCTACCTGCAGNGTCTATGATAACTACATCGGCACCCTGAGCTTTTGCAGCATTCACAGTGTCNAAAGCTACTGCAGCAGGATCAGAACCCATTTTTTGATGAATTACCNGGGCGTCAACTCTTTCACCCCAAACNTNTAACTGTTCAATAGAAGCAGCTCTATAAGTGTCGGCAGCTCCCAACATCACTTTATTCCCGGCTTTTTTATACTGATAAGCGAGTTTGCCGATTGTGGTCGTTTTACCTACTCCGTTGACACCCACAACGAGAATGACGTACGGTTTCTTATCTTCAGGAACGTGGAAATCTTCGAGTTCTTCGGAAGTATCGGAGTTTACGGGCACTATCATATCCACAATCTCTTCTGTCAGGAGATTGTGCAATNCNCTTGTGGAGACGTATTTGTCNTTAGCAACGCGTTTTTGAATCCTGTCNATAATTTCGAGAGTCGTATCCACGCCTNTGTCGGAAGAAATAAAGACTTCTTCCAATTCGTCAAGCACATCATCATCAATAGTGGACTTACCTGCTACAGCCCGNGTTATTTTTGACCATACACCCTCTTTGGTCTTTTCGAGACCTTGATCGAGTTTCTCCTTTTTATCTTTAGAAAAAAACTTATTAAAAAATCCCATATTTGTCTAAAACTTCAATAAACATATATCTATCTAAATAATTAGAACTGATATATCGGATAAAATTATTTACAAAGTTAATGAAATATAATGATAAAATAAACCGGAAACCATCATAATTATTGATGGTCACCGGAATATCCAGGGAATTAGTACACTTAATAAATACTATCAGATAAAGATTTTTTTTGATAATCTCGTNTCCCGCATTTTTAAGTTGACATCAATCCAATTATCTTCCTCTTCGAGGCAGTCAATATTGTCGAATGTGATTTTAAAGCCGGTCGTGTCCGGAAGCGGAGACGCTTCAAGTCGACTCGCACAATTTGCTTTTAACACCGGAATGCCACTTACTTTAAAGGGTTTGCCATCCAAAAGAACTATAATATCAAAGGAATTTGAGGTTTTATTTTTCACTTCCAGTGTCAATCCTTTATATAATTGTTTATAATTCTTTTGAAGACCTTCTGCCTCCGAACGACGGGAATTATCAATAAAATAACCTTTTAAAACTTCAAGTTCCGAAACCGCATTTTCAATATCAGATGCGGAAGAAACATTATTCAAATTCTTTTTCAACTCTTTTAATTGGTTATCCTTCTTAGTGTCTTCCGCATGAAATTCATCGCGCATTTTGCGTAATTCATTTTTTGAAAGAGGATAAAGGAGACAATATCTGAAAAATATTCTATTGGTCTTTTTCTCCCGGCATTTTTCCCAATATGTATCCCGGGCTTCAGTCAATGAGATTCCTTTGATATAAGGTATTCTTGCTGCTGCTGTTTGAGTATTGAATAACGAAGATTCACTTTCATTGACATTTCCGTTATTGTTTTCAAAACTACTTTTTGAAACCGACGTGTGCTCAACGTTCAATGCCACAGACGTTATTACCCGCCTTATTAACTCTTCAATCGCTCTATCTTTAGCCTCGCTTAAATTAGGTGCTTCGGTTTCAACCACTATACAATCTTCGGGCTCAGTATATATCCACTGTGGGACTTTATTTGCGCTCCGATCAATAATTTTGTAATTCTGAGCGTAAGTAAGAGAACAAAAAGTTATAAAAAATGCTGATAGTAATAAAATCCTTTTCATTGCTTCACTTTCACGTTTCTAAGTTCCACTTTTTGATAATCGACTTCGAGTCCAACATATTTCAAGATATCAGGATTCGTCTTCACATTGTCAATGTAGTAAACCACTTTTACAGGCACATTTTCGGGGAAAGGTCTGTATCTGTCGCCTTCGACAAAACATCTGTCATAACTCTCACCCTTGTTATTGTATGCTGTTCTAAATCCAACGGCGCAATTAGATGAACCTGAATTATTTCCGGTGTAAGTAATTAGAGCCGTCAGTTTGATTTTGCGTGAAGCAGGGATATATTCTGCACTTTGGAGCTTAAAATTCCAGTTGGGATTTTGAACATAAATTTCAGTTTCATCAGATATAGGAGATTCTTTTATGGGTTCTTCCTCATCGGTTTTTTCAACTGAATTTCCACTCTCTCCGTTATCTGCAGACTCTGTATTATTATCCGGGTCTTTCTTTTCGTCGTTTTCTTGATTTATTCTTGCTCGAAGCCCAGCCATAAGTTCCAAAGCTTCTTCATAACATGGTGCGGATGCAGGCATTCCCAAAAGATATGCCAAGGCAATATTCATATTTTCTCCTAATGCAAGTCCCTTTGCACGAGCCAGAATCTCGTCACAATGTTCGGCAAAAAAAGTTTCAATCTTTTCTCTTGCCGTTCTCACAAATCGAGTATAGACAGGTTCGGTGGTTTTAATGGAATTTGCAAGTGTTAAAACCGGACTTTTATCTCCCTTAGATGCAGCTTTTAATGGGACGGTAACAGAATAATATTTTGAATTGTCTATCTTGTTAAGAGCCACTAATGTCAATTCTCCCGAAATAGAAGTTACATCCTGAATCAATCCGGAAGTAGTGTTTTCTCCGGTTACTGTCAATTTTGCCTCGATGGCGAAAACATCAGCCACTCCGGAGGCAGCGGCTGAATTTCTTGTTAGAATTTGTTCCGCTTTTTTATATACTACATTTGCGGCTTCTTCCGTTATGTCACCATCTGCTTTTACAGGGAGTATATAGAAATTTACTTCAGCAAGTGCAGAAGTTGAAATAAACAATGAAAGCAGAATTGATATCGCCGCTCTCAACTTACGGACAAGACTTTTTTTCATATTTATTCAATTGTAATTATCAACTTCTGCCCCATACCGGTAATTTTTGCTTTGTAGGCATCTCCAAGGTGACGCTTCATAAATCTTCGAAGGGCAGAGTTAAAGTTGTTGATGGAATAGCTTCGATTCTTTTCTGTATCCCAGAGAGGTATATTGATGGATGCTGCAATAAATTTGTCATTACTTTGGGGAAGATCATATATTCCATGATTGGCTACAGACCTCATCCATTCTTCAAGTTCTTCTTTGAAATCTACATCAGTTACCGGAGTTTCAGTATCAAAGTCCCAATCCGATACGGTTTCTCCCAATAAGAATTCCAATTTTACTTCCCTCCCTTTTTCCACCATGCCTGCAAATGCATCCTTCATTTGATCGAAAAATTTATTCTCTACTTTTGAAAGAGCATGGTTGGTAAGTGCTACAAAGTCAGTGGTCATATATTGACCGCTTCCATAACTTACGGAGCATAGTTTACCGGCTGCAGTCACGGTCATCATATCTATGGGGCGCTGGTTGAAGCCGAGGGTAGTGATTGCCTGGAAAATCTTCTGATTTATGGGTTCGTAGAAACTGTCAGGCACAAGTATGTCGCAGACGTT
>WFMC01000150.1 GCA_009177205.1 Bacteroidales bacterium | reverse complement strand
ATGAAGTGGATTCCGCTAAAGAAATAGAAAATAGCATTTTTAATGACGGAAATTTTTGGCACTCCTTTCTCGGAGATTCTTCATTTTCGGGTAGAACGGAAGAGGATGTATCCGCAAGGTTATCTGCAAGCTTGGACACATTAAGAAACTATTTGGAGAGAGCGGAAGCTATATTCATAACTTTCGGCACTGCCCGGTGTTATTTCTCAGCTGACAAGCCTGATTATATAGTGGCAAATTGTCATAAACTTCCGCAGAAGAATTTTATAAGAAGATGTCTGTCAGTTGAAGAAATCACATCAGAATGGGAAATTCTGATTGAGCGGATAAAATCTTTCAACGCCAATCTGAATATTATTTTCACCGTAAGTCCCATCAGGCATTTGAAAGACGGACTTTCGGAAAACACTATATCTAAATCTACATTGCAGATAGCCATCAATCAACTTTGCAAAAAATATGAATTTTGTCATTATTTTCCTGCTTACGAAATTATGATTGATGACTTGCGGGATTACAGGTTTTACAATTCCGACATGGTACACCCATCCCAACAAGCTATCGATTACATTTGGGAAAAATTTTGCGAATGTTATATTTCCCCAAAAGATATGGAAATTCTCANAACCGCCAGANGTTTAGCTGCAGGNCTTCAGCATAAATCCATTCTTGAGAATGGGGAAGAAAGGGAGGAAAGACAGGCAAAGATAAGGATGAAACTTCAGAAGTTTTTAACTGAACATCCGGGTTTGAAATTACTTGAGTAATATATATTCAGACTTCATCAAAGGTAGTGGATTTATAAACTAAGCCGGTTACAACAAAAGTAATAATCGTTGTCAACATAACCAATCCGAAGAAAATATCATATTGAGAAAAAGAGGCTGACAAAGTCGGAAGCATTTGAGGAATGCTATCCAATAACCACCCGGCGCCCATCCCGGGCAACATCATACCCAATGCCATAAAGGCAGTGCAAAAAGCATAATGAGAAGTTGAATTTTCCCCTTTGCTGAAATACATCATATATAACATGAATGAGGTAAATCCGAACCCGTATCCAAACTGCTCGATGCCTATTAAAGATGATATCAAATAAATATTTTGAGTCAACGTGGATGCTAAATAGCAATACACAATACAAGGTAAAGTCAATGAGAGAGCCATTGGCCATAACCATTTTTTCAACCCACCTTTTGCAATCATCACACCTCCTAATATTCCACCTCCGAGCAGGGCGATGACACCTATTGTGCCATTGATGAATCCAATTTGAGAAGTGGTCAAGCCTAATCCTCCTACATCAACGGAATCCTTCAAAAAAGGTTGTACCATTTTGACACACATAGCTTCCGGCAATCTATAAAGCAACATAAATAGAATAGCCGTCAATATGTGCGGTTTTTTAAAAAAGGTGATAAATGTTTTAATAAAATTAATGATAATTTCCTTCGCATTTGTTTCTTTTGAAGAATAATCATTATCGGGATAAGGTAGAATTCGAAAATGATAAAAAAANAGAATTAAGAAGAAAATGGAAAGAATTGNAAAANTTAAACTCCAAGCTGAAAAAACATNATNTAAGGATGTTTNAAAATAGCCCGCGANAATNACCAATCCTCCCTGACCTAAAACGCTTGCTATCCTATAGAAAGTTGAGCGCACGCCGACATAAGCCGCCTGTTGCTTCTCTGATAGACTCAATATGTAAAAGCCGTCGGCAGATATATCATGGGTTGCAGAGGCAAAAGCCATTATCCAGAAAGCAATCAAAGTCAGTGCAAAGAAAAAATTGCTGAGAAGAGAAATCGCCACACACCCCATTGCAATCGCGAGAAGACACTGCATAGACAATATCCACCAACGTTTGGTTTTAAACAAATCAATGAACGGACTCCAAAACGGTTTTATTACCCATGGCAAGTAAAGCCATCCTGTGAAAAAAGCCATTTCAGTCTTCGACACCCCCATATTAGTGTACATTAAGACAGTCAATGTGTTGACTGCAAAATAGGGTAAACCTTCAGCAATGNAAAGTGTGGGNATCCAAGCNCAANGGGAAGTGAAAGTCTTTTTGCTCATAAATCAATTTTCAAATCAGTTTTTCCACGCCGTTTGATTATAAACCANTTCAACGTCTGCAGAACCCATTNCCTGAAAATCTTTCNCTCGCGGTAGCACTATCACTCCTNCCATATCTATTGCGCCCGGACTGACCATTCTGCCATTTCCGTCAGCCTCATTTNTATAAAAATCCGGACGATGAGATTTTCTTGGGATTATACATACTCTCAAAAATCCGTCATCACCCATCCAGAAATATCCATTTACCAATCCCTTATCATTTTTCCCTTTCTTATCAACGCCTTCAACAGCCAAGAGTGTATTAAGAGTTATCATTCCGTCAACATCCGGAGTGATAATTGAAAAATTCACTTTATATGGGAGCAAATCAGGATCCTTACCCGATTCCAGGAAAGATATAAGAGGAAGTTCGCTTTTCAAAACAGCCTGACAATGCAGATGGTCGGGAGCAGAAGCACCGGCTTTGGCTCCATTGAAAAAGACCACCATACCCGGCAGACGTTCTGCTATTGATACAATCTCGGTAGGAATAGCACCTTGTGGTTGATGAGATTGAGAAACAATAGTAAAATGCATAGGGAGAATGGGATAAGGATTCACAAGGAAATCCCATCCGGGAATAAGCTCTTCAACCAACTGAGAACTTGGTCTGTTTGCTGAACAAAGAAAACATTTTCTTTCTTTTATGGAAGCAGAATCCACCTTCGCTGCAGTTGAATTTATTCTATGCGGCGCCAATTGCAAAACACCTTCAAAATCTCCGATTTTGAAAATTTTTCGCTCGCAAGCATTTAATGCCTCATAATTGACTTTGGCAAGAGGCCATTTTTCAAGTTGGGAGTCGCGCCACTCTGCCAAAGCATTGATCAGTTCAGAAGGTGGGATCATCGTCTTCAATTGCTGATTCTATATTTTCTTCAAAATTAAGATTCTCTCTGTTTGCACGCACGCGTGCCACAATCTCATNTNTCCGAAGAAAATCTTTNTNTGAATTATGCTTGTTAACTTGTTCTATGGATAAAGCGGCGTCTGAATTGCCGTCCCATCGACGACAATAATATATTCCGTCAAAAATTCTACCTATTCTGTATGTTCTGCTTAAGCGAAGACACATAGCATAATCCTCACCATAACTTACATTCGGGAATAAAAAATTTCTCACCACATCTCTGACGAAAGCCCTGGGAGCACCGAAACCATTAATTCTGAGTGCATTATTCGCTCCGTTTTCAGCAGTCCATTCCCTGTGATCAATAAGTCCCGGAGGGATTGGCTTGAGGTTGATGTCTGTCATAAAATAGCTTCCTATGACACAAGCACAATCCTCTTCAATAAATTTATTTATAATAATTTGAAGGGTCTCTTCAGAAGAATAAATATCATCTGAATCTAATTGCACTGCATATCTGCCACAAAAATCGGATAGAATGGCAGTATTCCAGCACCCTCCGATACCTAGATTCTCCGTGCCGTCGAGCAAAATTAATTTCAATCGGGAATCATCAATAGAGGTCAACAATTCTCGTGTCCCATCTGAGGAATTATTGTCAACAACTATGACATTATAATCAAAATCACATTTTTGAGAAAGAGCGGATTTAACGGCATCAGCTATTGTACGAACACGGTTTTTAACAGGAATGATAACAGAAGCCATAACTTCTCCCTCTTCAAGGGGAAGGTCGTTGACACTACATCCCTCTTTTTCTTTACTTGTCAAGGCATCAATCTCAAACAGATGTTGGTAGANAATCTCCNCCATTTCTGTTTGATAGTGGATATTGCGCGGATCAACATAATCATGTTGTTTTTCTCCGCTCTTCCGATAATCGACACGCTTAATTTTATATAGATATTCAGGAAGCATCTGAAAAAAATGACCCTGGCTCNTTCTCAGTCGCAGANCATACCAGCCACCATCCATANNNGAGGATTCAGCCNCCGTGAAATCCTCTGAAGCCGATAAAACATCTGCGGCATTTAATAAAACGAGTCCTCCGAAGTCAAAATCATCTCTTACAGAGCCGGGTGTATATTGAATAACGGGATGATCCAATAGCGTGCCATCTTCATTCTCTTCTCTAAACCAGGAATAGACCATCGATACATCGGTGTCTTCTCCAATCTGACGCATTCTTCTGATCGCGTGCGGCTCAAGTGTTATCTCTCTATCTGTCAGAGAGACCAAAATATATTGCTCAAGGGGCGATCTGAAAATTTCTTCGCGCAGAGCTTCAACGGTTGTAAATCTATATATTTGCATGTATTGATATTTACAATAGATGTTTTTTATCTAACAATTACTTTTATTAAAGGTCAAAATTACTAAAATAAGTTTCATTCTGCAAGTTGAATAAGACCCTTCATGAGATTTTCTCTTGCCTGGGCATCTTTAATTGCTTCAAAGGGAATGGTCATTACGGAAACACTACCCTTGCCGTAAGGTGTGAAAATACCAACTGTGTCNNCTGTATCTGATAAAGNTNCNATTATANTGCCCTGTGANCCNGTAGNCTCNATAATATCCGGTCGTTCCACAATATATTGGTCCTGATTCAACGTATTTGAATAAGAGTAACCTTGAATATTTCCTAATTTCCCATGCAAATTTATCTTACCTGACTTTGAAACAGATGAGGATTGCACGAGACGCACTCCTAATATATTTTCCGCAAATGCCAAGTCTTCGGCATTTCCTCGGGAATCATAAAGTTCTGATGCCACGTATTGACCCGAAATAATCAGGTCTCCTCCATGTCCAACGTATGTTGATATTTTTTGCTTTAAATTATCCGGGAAGGCTTCATATTTTATACCGGATGTACCTCGTCCGATAGTCGTGCGTTTCTGTTTACCAAGAATTAAATCCACAATGGCATAATCTGAATGTTTAACTTGGCCGGATTCTACGGAACCTGCATAACAACTGACAAAACCCCATCCTGCGCCTGCTATTGCTTCACCGTGTATCAT
>WFMC01000068.1 GCA_009177205.1 Bacteroidales bacterium | reverse complement strand
GCTGATGCTTTGGCACCTTAAGCGCTACTGCCTTAAACCCGTTTACGTACCCTGATTATGAATATGTTCCGAAAAACAGCCTGCTGGTTATCCGACCTCGGCCGGGTGTTCCGCAATGAGTTCCGGCTTATTACGGGCGACTTCGGCGTGCTCATCTTCTTTGTGGTGCTGCCACTGCTCTACCCTGTTGTATATACGCTGATATATAACCCGGAGGTCGTACGCGAGCTCCCCATCGCCGTTGTCGACAACAGCCGTACGGCTGCCTCGCGCGACTTTGTGCGCCGCGCCCCTGAGCAATTGATTACAGATTTAGGTTGAAACAAGGAGGATATATACGGCTTGATTTTTGTAAGTCAGACTCCGGATTATATTCTTCCGGCTACTTCTTGTGTGCTTCACGGCACAATGGGACTGAAGAAAAACTGTGTTTGCCTTGATATTTCTCTTGGTTGCTCCGGTAGGAAAAGCATAATCGGTTGCTCTTTCGGAGTGGGGCTTTCTTGGGGTACTGTAGCTTTCGACACAGATAATCTGATTTTATCCAATTTAGTAGAATTATAATTTGATGAAAAATATAACTGAAACTCCGTTCAGTCTTGAAGGGAAAAAAATTCTCATTACCGGCGCTTCCTCCGGAATTGGGAGAGCTACAGCTGTTTTGGTTTCCAATCTTGGGGGCGAGATTCTCGCAGTAGCACGAAATACGGAACGTTTGGCAGAGACCTTGGCTTCTCTTTCAGGAGATGTAGATTCCCACACTTCTTTTTCAGTCGAATTGACAGATTATGAAGCAATAGAAAAACTGGTGGAGGAACTGCCGACTCTTGACGGTATGGTGTTATGTGCCGGGAAAGGGTTGACACTCCCCGTACAGTTCTGCGACCGCAAGCATTTTGATGATATATTCAACGTAAATTTCTTTTCAGCAACAGAGATAATCAGATTACTTTATAAAAAAAAGAAGTNTTCCAAGGNTGCGTCAATTGTGATTATCGCNTCTATGGGGNGCACGCACGTTTTCTCAGGTNGAAACAGTNTCTACGGTGCTTCTAAAGCGGCTTTGGATTCTTTCATGAAATTTTGTGCGAAAGAGTTTGCTGCACGCAAGGTCAGGGTCAACAGTATCTGCCCGGCAATGGTGGATACTCCTCTGATTCATAGGGGCACAGTCTCTGATGAGCAATTGGTAGAAGATGCCAAGCGCTATCCTTTGAAAAGATACGGACAGCCGGAGGATATCGCAAATGCCGCAGCTTTTCTGCTCTCGGATGGTGCCGCATGGATTACGGGTACTTCAATGATTGTGGATGGAGGGCTTTCTATTAGTTGATTTTTATGGAAACGTTTGATAAAATTAGGAGTATTATTGCGAAAACTCTCAATGTTGAGCCGGAAGTCATTACACCCACGCTGACTANTGAAGATATACCTGANTNGNATTCGATGGGGANCATGGNAATTATAGCTGCCATTGAGGAAAATTTAGGTATTGAATTTCCCATTGAGGATTTATTTGACTTGACTTCCGNTGAGGCTCTGGTGGAGGAGATTGACAAAATTTCATGATTGAGAATTGGGAAAATATTCATTGCTCGCACGATAAGGTGCTTGAAGCTATTTTTCTCCACGCGAAAAATAATCCCGAGAAGATTGCAATCTATAATGTTTCGGGAGGTGGGGTTAATTATAGAATGTTGGCGGAGCATATTTTATCGGCGGCAGAGTTTCTTACGCGCCAAGGATTGAATAAGGGGGATTGCATAATGCTTTCAGCACAGAAAGAGGAGGAATTCATTTATCTATATTTCGTAGCTCATCTTTGCGGAATCATTAATGTAGTGGTGGATGTGAAAAATAATGCCACTCATCTGGAGTATATCGCTGGGTTGGTGAAGCCCCATCTCGTTTTTGGAGTTAGTTTGACCAACCTATCTTCTTTTAATTATGAGGATTTAAGATTCAATTTATCCATTTGCCGATCAGAGCGTGTTTCGATTGAGGATTCTGACACCGCTGATATAATGTTCACTTCGGGCACCACCGGACGCCCTAAGGGAGTCTTGCTGAGTTATTACAATCTTTATTCCTCAGCTAATAATATTAATGGTTTTATAGGCAACACTCAGAATGACGTGGAATTATTGGGTTTGCCAATCTGTCATTCTTTCGGTCTCGGGCGCTTAAGATGCAATATGCTTAAAGGGGCAACGTTAGTTCTGCACAATGGTTTTGCCAATATTAAAGCTGTGTTTTCTGCTTTTGAGAAGTATAAGGTGTCAGGTTTCGGAATGGTGCCGGCTGTATGGGCATATATAAAGCGCTTCAGCGGCAACAGAATCGGGAAGTATGCCGCACAAATGAAATATATTGAAATCGGAAGTGCGGCTATGCCGCTGGAGGATAAAGAATTATTATGCGAACTATTCCCTAAGACGCGTATCTGCATGCATTATGGACTTACGGAAGCCTCGAGAGCGGTGTTTATGGAATTTCATGAAAACCGAGGAGATTTGAGTGCTGTCGGGAAGTCGGTCTCTGATGAGGTGGATGTAAAAATATTTTGCGAAGACGAAAATGAGGCTGCGCCTTGTGAGGAGGGAGAAATTTGCGTAAAGGGAAACATGGTGATGAAATCCTATTTCCTTAAGGAAGATAATGAGGGTGTTTTTATAAATGGATATTTCCGTACGGGGGATTGGGGTAGAAAGGATGCATCGGGAAAGATTTTTCTCGCTGCCAGGAAAAAGGAGTTGATTAATGTCGGGGGAAAGAAAGTGAGTCCGGTGGAGATTGAAGACGCATTAGAATCTATTGGGGTTGGAGNATCAATGTGNNTTGNCGTTAAAGATNCGGATGNTGTATTGNGAGNAGTGCCGAAAGCNNTGCTTGTGAAGGNCNCTTNTACTAAGGATCTGGACGAAATTAAGAGGGATTTGCAATCAAAGTTGGAGAACTATAAAATGCCCAAAATATTTGAGATTGTTGATTCAATTCCCAAAACTTCATCCGGTAAAAAACAACGCACTGCTTTCTCTGAACGAATCTAAAAACTTAATTAAATAAATGTCAAAACTTACAATAAATAATGTTCGGATTGCGGGCATGGCGGCTTGTGTGCCTCAGAATGTGGAGAAAAATATTTATTTACCAATTTTTGATTCGCCAGTTGAAGCAGAAAAAATTATTGCTTCAACAGGGATTCGCGAACATCGATATGTAAATACAGATGTTACGGCTTCTGATTTGTCGGTAGTGGCGGTAAAGCAACTTCTTAAAGATTTAAATTGGAAAAGTGAAGAAGTTGATTGTCTGTTTTACGTTTGTACATCGCGCGATTTTATTGCTCCTCAAACGGCATGTATTCTTCAAGACCGACTCAATCTGAGGAACGATTGTTTTGTCATGGATCTTCCGTTGGGTTGCTCAGGATGGATTTATGGAATGAGTGTAATTAGCTCCATGATGAGTCATGGAAGTTTTAAAAAAGGACTTTTGATAGCGGCAGAAACGAATACAAAAAATAGAAGTAAAAAAGATCGCACGGTCAGACCATTGTTTGGAGATGCGGCAACTGTTACAGCACGGGAATATGATGAGACGGCAGGGAAAATGAATTTTATGTTCGGAGTGGATGGAAGCGGATATCAGGCTATATGGGCGAAATATGGGGGCATGAGATTTCCGGCTGATGAAGAGAGTGTGAAAGAAAAAGAGATAGAGCCGGGGATTACAAGGAAAGGGACAGATATGGTTGTGAACGGGATGGATGTCTTTGCTTTTGCAATTAAGCGACCCCCGAAGGCCTTGAAAGAAATGATTGAAGAATTTGAAATTGATACTGAAAAAACTGATTATCTTCTTCTTCATCAGGCGAATAAATTTATTGATGAGAAAATCAGGAAAGCCTTGAAATTTCCCGAGGAGAAGGTGCCTTATTGTCTTGAAGAGTATGGTAATGTGACGAGCGCCTCTATTCCTTTGACAATGGTTAGCAGACTTGCAGAAGCGCTTAAAAACAAGCCGTTGAATTTTTTGGCATGCGGATTTGGTGTTGGTTTGGCTTGGGCAACAATGCAATTTGAAACAAAAGAACCGATAGTAGTTTCAGAGATGTCTTATTATTAAATTATGAATGTTTTTTCATTTTTAAATTATAATCCCACCGTAGCAAAATATAGTGTGCCGAAGCAATTCAAAGATAGCGATTGGTTTATCTAAGGAATTCCTATTAATGCTCATTCAACTGTATCATCGGCAGGGATATAGGAGCATCAATTAAAAGGGTGTATGAATTTTTTGGGGAGTATTATTATACTTATTTATATGTATTAAATATTTACGGATTTATATTATTCCTTGAGTAAGATCCGGGAAATGATATACATGATTATAGAATTAAAAAATATTGATAACTCGATATGAGAGAGAGGATATTGCTTTGCCTGGCTCACATGAGCGGCAACGAGATGAAGTTTATTGAGGAGGCGTTTGCCGATAATTGGGTTGTTCCCTTGGGACCCAACGTCAACGGTTTTGAGGAGGATTTGGAGAAGTTTGTAAATTTCGTGATTTCACCGGATTGCGATCAAGCCGGATCCGGATGCGGAGTTGCGGAATTGCATAAGAAGGTTGTGGCGTTGTCGGCAGGGACAGCGGCAG
>WFMC01000164.1 GCA_009177205.1 Bacteroidales bacterium | reverse complement strand
TCCGGACGTCACAATCGAGTCTATGAAATTTTCTACAATCTGAGCCGAGGAAGAAACTTTAGGGATATAGACATTCGAATTGCCGGCACGGACAATTATACGGTTGGTAATTGCTCGCGAATATTATTATATATTTTTTCCCTTTCAGGATCCGGCTGACCGTCTGTAAGATATTTAAGAAGATAATTATAATTATTCTGGATTGACAAAATTTTATCATATCCTTTTGAAAATTTCTTACTTATCAACAATTGCTTTATATATTCAATTGCTTCGGAAATAGCTTCCTTGTTTAATAAAGCAATTGCCTTATTAATATCCGAATTTTTTTCTATAGAAGTCATAAAAAAGGTTTTATGTAATAATAACAAATTACGCGCCAAAAAATACAATTAAATTATNTGAAACTCAAAAAAANTTCATAATTTTGTATGAATATGACGNNCTTGGAAGNTNCGCGCTCAAGGATTATTAAAATATTAACCCGCAAGTTGGGAATAATTTGATAAAAGCATTTTATTCCCTAAAATAAAATTTGACTAAAATATGGTTATTCAACGTTGGCAATCCGTTTTACTGCTTATAGCAGTTGTCCTCATGGGATGTTTCACTTTCATGTCCTTAGGACAAGTTCAAACCACTGATTTCAGTTTTAATTTTAAGACTCTCGGACTTTACCCTGAAGGAGAATCCACAGGAGCAGTGGCTCAATCAATCTCTACTTGGTATTTTTTCGCAATATCCCTCCTTTCCACAATACTCCCACTAATAGCAATATTCGCATTTAAAAATTTCAAACTGCAAAAAAATCTTTGTTTATGGAGTATGCTCCTTATTACTTGCTTAATAATAGTAGGAGCATTATTAGCTTACCAAACATTTGACGGAGCATCAATTAGTTGGTCATCTTTAGTATGCGCACCGTTTATTTCTCTTATTTCCATTAGCATGGCATATAATCGTATTGTCAGAGATTGGAATATAATTCGTGATTCAGAAAGAATAAGATAATACTCAACGAAATAAAAGATATCTAAAATAATATATGGCTAAAGAATTAAAAAACTTTACAAAAAGATCTGATAATTACTCTCAATGGTATAACGAACTGGTGGTTAAAGCCGATTTGGCTGAGCAATCAGCAGTTAGAGGTTGCATGGTAATCAAACCATACGGATATGCAATATGGGAAAAGATGCAACAAACGCTTGACAAGATGTTTAAAGAGACCGGTGTACAGAATGCATATTTCCCCTTGTTGATACCGAAATCATATCTTTGCAGAGAAGCGGAGCATGTTGAAGGATTTGCCAAAGAGTGTGCTGTCGTAACACACTATCGCTTGAAAAATGACCCTGACGGCAACGGAGTTATTGTAGACCCGGAAGCCAAACTCGAAGAGGAATTGATTGTTCGTCCTACTTCAGAGACTATTATTTGGGGAACATATAAGAATTGGATACATTCATGGAGAGATCTCCCTTTACTCGTAAATCAATGGGCAAATGTTATGCGTTGGGAAATGCGTACACGCATGTTCCTTCGCACATCAGAGTTCTTATGGCAAGAAGGTCATTGCGCTCATGCTACTGCTGAAGAATCTGAGAAACGCACTATTGAAATGATTAACATCTATGCCGAGTTTGCTGAAAAATATATGGCTATGCCTGTAATCAGAGGTGTCAAAAGTGCCAACGAACGTTTTGCAGGAGCTATCAATACATACACNATTGAAGCAATGATGCAGGATGGTAAAGCTCTTCAAAGCGGCACATCCCATAATCTTGGACAAAATTTCGCAAAAGCCTTTGATGTTACATTTGTTAATAAAGAGAATAAACCCGAATACGTATGGGCAAACTCCTGGGGTGTATCCACACGTTTGATGGGAGCTTTGATTATGACTCACTCAGATGATAACGGGCTCGTGCTCCCGCCACATTTGGCTCCTATTCAAGTTGTGATAGTGCCTATTTATAAGGATGAAGCAGGAAGAGAAGAAATATCTAAAAAAGTTCTCCCGTTGGTGGATGAATTAAAGAGAATGGGAATAAGTGTCAAGTATGACGATGCAGATAATAAACGCCCTGGNTTTAAATTTGCTGNTNANGAAGTTAAAGGTGTGCCCGTCAGACTCGCAATCGGTCAACGAGATTTAGAGAATGGTACGGTTGAGATTATGCGTCGCGACACTCTCGAAAAAGAGATTGTGAAATTCGAGGGTATTGCAGGACATATCCAGACTCTTCTTGAAGATATCCAGACCAATCTCTTCAACAAAGCACTGGAATATCGTAATAAGATGACTTATACGGTTGATTCATACGATGAGTTTAAAGAACAAATAGAAAAAGGTGGATTCATTTTAGCTCATTGGGATGGCACTCCTGAAACTGAAGAGAAAATCAAAAATGAGACAAAAGCTACAATCCGCTGCATCCCTTTGGAAGGAGACAAAACTCCCGGAAAGTGTATGGTTACGGGTAATCCATCAGAAAGAAGAGTAATTTTTGCCCGTTCTTATTAAATTATTAATATATGCTTCATTTTTTATTCCCTGAAGCGTGGACATTCAATTTCAAACATGAAAAACAATATTAAGACTATAATATTTGCATCGGCGGCTATGGTCATTCCGACCTTAGCCGTTAATGCTTCACAATTAAATATCAACGACTATTGCGATGTAAAAATCTCCGCACCGGCAACTGTGAAGGATATGACCCCGATGCCCGACGGAGAGACTTACTCCTGCATATCGGATGATGAAAGATCTATTGATGTATATTCTTATAAGACAGGGAAAAAAATTTCTACGCTCTTCAGCGTTGATGCAATAAAAGGGGATCCTAAAATCAGTGATTTTGAAGGATATGTTTTGAGCGCTAACGGGAAGAAAATCTTACTTTGGAATTCTTCTGAAAAAATTTATCGCCACACTTTTAGAGCCGAATATTATGTTTACGATATTATGCGCTCAACACTTAAAAGAGTCTCAACACAAGGGTNGCAACAAGGAGCGGTTTTGAGTCATGACGGNAGAATGNTGGCATANCAAAGAAATAATAATATATACATATCCAATCTTGATTATGATACTGATAAAGCCATAACTACCGACGGNNAGAAGAACAGTATNATATATGGTANACCTNATTGGGGATATGAAGAGNNATTCGGAGTTTTAAATACAATCAGATGGAGCAAAGACNACAATACTTTAGCCTATATTCGTTTTGACGAATCAAAGGTGCCCGCATATTCTTTTGACAANTATCGCAGTTATTGTGATACTGACCCCGAAAAGGATCTTTATCCGGAAAGATATTCATATAAATATCCGTTGGCAGGTTTCCCAAATTCAATAGTAAGTGTCCACGCATATAATTTGAACACTCAATCAGTTAAGACAATGGATATTCCATTGAAGGATACAGATTATATCCCCTCGATGGAATTTGACGGGAAAGGTGAAAACCTTATGGTTATGGTATTGAATAGGGACNAAAATCAATTGGTGCTGTATTCAGTCAATCCCGGTAGCACTGTAGCTCATCCTATAGTTACTCAAAAATCTGATGCANGGCTCTCTCCACAAGCTTATCAAATGGTGGACTACGGAGAAGATTCATTCGTAATTGGTAGTGAGGAATCCGGATATCGACACCTCTATAACTATAATTATAACGGACTTTTACAAAAACAAATAACATCCGGAGAATTTAATGTAACTGAATATTATGGTTATGATCNAAAGANTTNGGTATATTATATTCAAACCACATCATTGGGTGCGATCAATCGGTCACTTGCTAAAGTTGACAAAAAAGGAAATTTAAAACTGTTGCATGGGGAACCCGGAACGGAAAATGCTTGGTTTAGTAAAAATTTCAATTATTATCTTCGTTCATTCAGCAACTCGACGACTCCGATGGAGTATACAATTTATTCCGACTCAGGCAAGAAAATAGTTACAATTGAGGATAATAAGGATTATGCCGCCAAGTATGCCGATGCTCCTAAAATGGAGTTTCTTAAAGTTCCCAATGCTGTAGGGGAGCAGATGGACGCCTATATTATAAAGCCCGCTAATTTTGATCCGTCCAAGAAATATCCTTTAGTTATGTATCAATATAACGGACCTGATTCTCAAGAGGTACTCAACAAATGGAAAATGGAAGGGATTTTCTACATAGCATCGCGAGGTTATATAGTGGCAGCTGTTGATGGCAGAGGAACAGGAAATCGCTCAAGGGCTTGGGCAAATGCTGTGTATTGTAAATTAGGTGAACTGGAGACAGCCGACCAATTGGCGGGGGCAGCTTATTTTGCCGCATTGCCTTATACCGATTCTGAAAATACTGCATGCTTTGGTTGGAGTTATGGTGGCTATATGACCTTGATGGAATTGTCAGCCACAGGAAATAAATTTAAGTGTGGCGTAGCTATGGCACCTGTTACCGATTGGAGATTTTATGATTCAATCTATACAGAGAGATATATGTTAACTCCCCAACAAAATGATAGAGGGTATAATTTAGCATCAGCACTCAACAAGACGGAAAAAATGGATAAAAAACTCCTGATAATGTCGGGCACCAGTGATGATAATGTCCATTATTACAATACCCTCAAATATACATCAAAACTGAATTATGAAGGTAAACTTTTCGACATGATGAGTTTCACAGGATTCGAACATAGTTTGCGTATGTGTAACGCTCGTGCGAGATTATTTGATAAGGTTGTGAATTATCTTGACAATAATTTGAAATAAAAAAGTGAAAACGGGGTATTACCCCGTTTTTTAACATTTAGAATTTCAGTTTTAGCAGGTTATTCTTTAATTTTGCAAAAATCAAGAATTTGCAAAAACTTTTAGCATTAGATATTGTTAATATTTAAGAAACTTGACATCATCAGCATCCATTAAATTATGGAAGATTTAACAAAGGTAAGCAGTTTACAATTATATGGGTTCTGGAAGAATCTGTCAATAGGGTTATTAGCATTAATAGCCCTAATAGCATTTTCCAGAATTCTCCCTTTTTATGCTGCTCCGATTTTGGCATTTGGATGTTGTGTTTTCCTTTATATACTTATTTATTACAATAAGTATAAAACAGCGGGAAATTGTATTATTGTAACTTACTCACTGCTTTATTGTGTCATAGTTTACACAATAGTAACAATTATTCTAAATGTTTTCACAATATGGAACATTATTACACTTCCCAAAGAGTTTATATTTTTAAATGACCCATATCTTCCAACTTTGATTCTAAACCCGGTATGTTTCCTGACAATGTCAATAATATATTTGAGGAGAAACAAACTGTCATTTTGCAAAGAGTGCAAATTGAAACAGGGAGNNNTATNNNAAAGAGGGAAAGNGANAGNAGGTGCCATTNTCAAATATNAANCTATTTATCAGATAAAAAACCTGATAATTTTATTCGGCATACTTAGCGTGGTGGTGTGGAGTTATTATGAGTTAATATATATCCAGCTTTCTTTAAGTTCTCGAGATTATTATGTTTTCATTTGGTTGAATATATTCGGGTTTGTCTTTGACGAAATATATTTTGTATATCGCTATTACAATCTATATCTTGATTTAAAAGAGAACAACGAGATTATCACTGAGGAACATCTTAACGATATGACCGCTAAGACATATCTGAGATATTATCTTATTTGCGACAATAAGATATATATGGATCCTCATACTATTGTGCCACATCAGGAATATAAAGAAGTTCTTGATACCCCTTTTATTACTAAAAGAGCAGTGAATGGTATTCCTCTGCCTGAAGTTAAAAACATCATTCAGCGTCTCACCGGAGTCAGAGATGGAGAATTACGCTTCTTCTATGGCCGGAAAACAGCAGATTTAAAAGATCATTCAGTGCTTAGATATTTTTATTTTCTTGATGGGAAACCGGAAGATTACAACGATATTCCGTTAAAAGGGGAATGGATAGATTTCGAAGATATCAAAAGAATGTATTCCAGGACTCCCGGTAAATTTTCTCCAAGAGCCGTGGCAGATATATCACGTTTGGCAACTATAATTTTAACAGAGAAAATCTTTACCGAGGACGGAAAAAGGAAATCTAAAATCAAGAGTTATTCTCCTTCGTTCAACCTCCATGATGTGAGAGACTCTCAATTGGATTTTCAAGATGACAAATGGATAAAAGTGTCTATGTTTAATTCCGACACCCCTTTTTTTAAAATTAAAAAATTTTTCCGTCCGAAACCTAAAGTCAGATATTGAACTCACCCTCCTTTTTTATGAAATTTGATGCTATTGCTATTATCGGACCTACTGCTTCTGGAAAGACCGGTAGAGCCGTTGAACTTGCACAATTACTTGAAGGCGAAATAATCAGTGCTGATTCGCGTCAGGTTTATAAAGGAATGGATTTAGGCACCGGTAAAGATCTGGCAGAATATCAAAACATTCCATATCATCTTATAGATATTGCTCCGGCTGGGAGCAAATATAATCTGCACCGGTATCTGCAGGATTTCAGAATCGCCTTAGGAGATATTAAACGGAGAAATAAATATCCGATTATTTGTGGCGGAACAGGGATGTATCTTGAAAACGCATTAAGCGGTATTCAACTTCCGGATGTGCCGGAAAATCATGAGTTGCGTAAGGAACTTGACGGCAAATCTCTTGAAGAATTAACTGCAATTCTACGAGAGATGAAAACACTGCATAATATAACCGATGTTGATACCACTAAAAGGGCAATTAGAGCCATCGAGATTCAAACGTATTATCAGAAACATCCTGAAGAGGCTGAATTGAGTAAAAAAATTAATGCCCATCCGATTAATTCACTGATAATAGGGGTTGATATTCCCCGTGATGAACGTCGCAAAAGAATTACGAAAAGATTAAACAAGCGTCTTGAAGAGGGGATGGTTGAAGAAGTCAAATCACTTCTAAATTCCGGTATTAAGCCAGAAGACTTGATATACTATGGTTTGGAATATAAATATTTAACCGAATATGTCATCGGGTTAATAACCTATGAGGAGATGTTCACGGGATTGGAAACCGCGATCCACCAATTTTCTAAAAGACAGATGACATGGTTTAGAGGAATGGAACGCAGGGGTTTTAAAATTCACTGGCTTCCCTTTGATTTATCCGCGGAAGACTTCAATAATCAAATACTTCTTAAACTCCAATAATAAAAAATATTCATTCTTATTATTTCGAGCGTAGGAATGTAAGAATGTCTTTGGGTGTGAAGCGTTTCCCTTTTAGCAATATTGATGAGGTATAGATCTTTCCTGAAATAGCCATAGCACCCCATGCAAACAAATATAATATTATCAAATTCANGTAATATTCTCCCATAATGGAGATGCTTGAGTAATTGCATTGACTGCTCCTATAGTTGGAGAGGTGAATGGTATATATGTCAATATTCTGACAAATAAAGTTTCTCCGTGATCGACGGCATATTCTGAAATATAAAATGATGCCAACAAAATGAACGTCAGCACTGCCATATATTCCTGATTCTCGTTATTCTTGTCTGAAATAGCTCCAGTAGACGCGTATAAAGAACCGAAGAAAATATACCCACCTATGAAAAACAGAATAGTCCAGACGAGTGCCATTATATATTCAGGTTGGAGGATTTCTCCCCAAGGAATATCCACCGGAAAGACAATTAATATTCCAGATATCAGAACGGCGATTAGAAAACCCCAAATAAACAGTTGAGTTATACCGATCAATCCGACTTCAATAATCTTAGCTAACATCATAGTTCTGCCTGAGACACATGTTGCTAAAATTTCTACAATTCTATTGGTCTTCTCTGTTTTGACATTGTTAAATATCATACTTCCGTACATCATAATANNCAGGCANAAGNATATTCCAGCCATCAAACCGATTGCCTGCAATNCTGTTAAATCGGTATCTGTNTNAGGTCCNATTTTCTCTGCCATCGCCNTTNCTNTNTCAGAAGAAGCCATTAAATAGCCTACGAAACCCCCAAACGCTATAAGTAATATAGGAACAAGAATGGTAGAAATCCAAAAGGATTTTGCGCGTATGTCTGTTAAATATTCAGTCTTTATAATTAGTCCTAATTTTGTCATGATAAGTTGATAGGTTAAAATTAATTAATATTGGAGAGTGCTGGTTCTGATGTATTTAAATGCACTTTAGAATCCGCCGTATATTTCAAGAAGATATCTGTTAAAGAGGGGAGAGCCTCTTCAAAATGGATGATATCACTTTGCATTGCTACCTCATCCAGTATATCCATATTTGATTTACCTTCATTTTTTCTGATAATATATGAGAATCCCTTTCTCCAGTTAAGCGTTTTGGAAGGTTGAATTTCAGCAAATTCACCGCTATCTTTTAAAATATCAATATCAAGGGGAGATGCCGAAGTCAATAATAAACTATTATCTTTGTTCTCCTCTTTTATATTCACTATTGAATCATTTACTAAAAGAAGTCCTTTATTGATTAAAGCGATTTCATTACAAATTTCTTCAATCGCAGGCATATTATGGGAAGAGAGAATTATTGTAGCTCCGCGTGAATGCAGACGCTCAATAAGCTCCTGAAGCAATTGCCCGTTTATCGGGTCAAATCCGCTAAAGGGTTCATCAAGAATTACGAGTTCAGNCTCATGTACCAANGTTGAAATAATCTGCACTTTTTGTTGATTACCCTTTGACAACTCCTTAATTTTTCTTTTTCTGTCAGCTGAAAGATTAAAAAGTTCAAGATATTCCTTCATTACTTCGCGAAGACGCTTTTTATTTCCACCTTTCAAAGCGCCAAAATATAGAATCTGATCTTCAACACGCATTTTATCATATAACCCTCTCTCTTCAGGCATATATCCTATCATATTCGTATTGTCAAGAGAAGCTTTCTTTCCATTAATTAAAGCATCTCCCGAATCAGCCACCATTATGCCGTTAATTNNTCTTAGTAAAGTCGTCATTNGCTGCACCATTCNGNCCGAGCAAGCCTGTTATNGANCCACGNTTGACGNTAAATGAAACATCATTTAATGCNCATTTATCNCCAANAAATTTTTTGAGATTTCGAATCTCAAGTATATTATTATTTTCCATCAATAACATATTATTTTCTTTTAGGTGAAATTATTCTTTCACCAATATCTTTGGCAACTTTCGATCTTCTCGCCATTAATTGATTAATTTTATTAAGAGTCCGGATATCCTCTTCTTCATCTTTGCCTCCGTCACTTTTGAAGCGTGTCATTATCTCTTTTAATTCGAGATTAAGGATCTCACTCTTCCATTCTGTCATGGCGCGAATAATTTTAGAAGAAATATCCGATTCGGCAACCGCTGCAGAATTTTTTGTAAATAACCCGGATAAAACATACTTGTCATTTATTAATTCGTTTGCGAGATGTCTTATTTCAGCATTCTCATGATTTGCAAGTTTATCTCCCGGATAAAAACGCGCATAATCAGCCAATTCATTTTTTTGCAATTCCTCAAGTCTTTTCTCCAGAAATTGCTCCTCTCGGTCTATTTCATTAAGACTTGTGAATTTTTCTGCGATTTTTAACCTTCCGGCTTTTCGTTCACCTTCAATTTTATATTCCAGCTTCCGGTGAAAACTAACCAAATCATCTAAATAAGAATCAATTTGATTATACAAATAATTGAAAATTTTATCATATAAGGGAACAGAAAACTTCATTTCATCAGCTTCCATCTCCTCTTTAACAAAATCTACATTCGTATAAATACCCTCATCTTCCGATGATAGATTCTGAGAATCCTTATTATCGGGCAAGACATATACAAAATTAAGATAACCGTCTTTAACAAGCAATTCAATTATACTCTTTTCAAGAGGTTGCAGAGGATAAGCCTCTGTCTGACCTTTATTTACTATGTTAATCCATTGATTACTTCCGACATTTTCAGTTTGCAAATCTTTTTCGGAACTTGTGCCGTCTGAATTTCCCGTATCCTTGGAGGAATTTACATTCGAAAAGGTATTTTGCTGATTTGATACATTAGCCGGAATCTCAGGTTTTGAAGTTTGCAAAGGATATTCTTTCTCTGCAATTTTTCTTCGGCGTTCATCCTTTATTCGTTCAATAACCGCTATTCTTGCACGTTCCACTGCATTGGCTACAGAATTCTCGTCAATATTCATCAATCGACTGCATTCTCCGATGTAAATCATTCTTTCAACATCATCAGGAATGCTTGCTATTGATTCCACAACAGAATTTACGACTTGAGCTTTTTTCTGCGGGTCATCGCCGGCTTCATTCATTAAGACATTAATCTTAAACCTTATTATATCTGTTTCGTTTTTAGAGATATAATTTCTAAATTCTTCAGGTGTGTGTTTACGTGCAAAAGAATCCGGATCATCTCCGTCAGGAAGTAAGAGAACTGAAACTTTCATCTTATGCGACAGCAACATATCAATTCCTCTCAATGCAGCTTTAATGCCGGCACCATCCCCGTCATAGAGAAGGGTGATATTGTTTGTAAAGCGATGAATCAGTGCGATTTGACCATCAGTTAAGGCAGTGCCGGACGATGCGACAACATTTTGCAGACCAGCCTGCCACATTCCGATGACATCCAAATAGCCTTCTACAAGATAGCATTTATCCTGACGTACTATTTCAGACTTTGCCTGAAATATGCCATATAACTCGTTATTTTTATGATATAATACGGATTCAGGAGAGTTAATATATTTTGCGGGACCTCCCTTTAAATCTCTTCCGCCAAATCCCACTACTTTTCCCGATGAATTCATTATCGGGAAAATTACCCGACCTCTATATTTATCGTAGTAACTACCTGATTGACTCTTACCTGTTAAACCGAGGGAATGCAAAATATCTTCTTCAAACCCTTCATTGAGCATTGAAGAAGTTAGATGGTCAGATTTATCAAGCGCGTATCCGAGATGAAATTTACTAATAGCTTCTTCCGTTACACCTCTTGAATACAAATAAGAAAGACCGATATCCCTTCCGTCGGGAGTATCATGGAGATTTTTTTCCATTATTTTCATTGCCCGCTCCGCAGCCACAAGCATTCCTTCGCGCTCTGTCTGCAATTTTCGCTCATCATCTGTCAATTCGCGTTCCTCAACCTTAATTCCATATTTTTTTGCGAGATGAAGAAGAGCATCGTGATAGGAGATTCCCTCCTTTTCCATTATGAAATTTATTGGTGAGCCTCCCTTATGGCACGAAAAGCAATAACAAAAATTTTTTCTTTTATTGACTGAAAAAGAAGGAGTACGTTCATTGTGAAATGGACAANGACCCATATAATTNGCTCCCCGNCTCGTCAAATGAACATAGTCACTGACTACTTCCACAATGTCTGCAACATCTTTGATACGTTGCACTGTGGCTTTGTCAATCATTTATCATCAATCTTAAAGGTAATTATGATTATGCCTTGCGTAGATTATCGCAAATAGCGTGTATTTTTTCATTTGTGCTCAATCGAGTAGGCACGAGGGGCAACCGCAATTCGTTTTCAATCATGCCCAAAGCATTCAACGTGCATTTTACTCCTGCCGGATTTCCATCCACGAAGAGAAGATTGAATAATTCAGTAAATTGAAAATGAAGGGGGAGAGCACCTTGAAAATCACCGGCAAGACATTTCCTGACCATTTTGCCAAACTCTTTGGGAAAAGCATTTCCTATAACAGAAATAACCCCTTTGGCACCGAGTGTAATTAATGGATAGGTAATACCGTCATCGCCCGAAATTACTTCAAAATGATCAGGTTTATTTTTAATTATCTCTTCAATTTGCACAAAATTTCCGGATGCTTCCTTCACACCGATAATATTTTCAAAATCATTGGCAAGTCGAAGTGTAGTTTGAGCTGTCATANTAACNCCAGTTCGTCCCGGGACATTATATAGGATAATGNGAANCGNACTGTNTTTTGCAATCATTGCAAAATGCTGATATATACCCTCCTGAGATGGCTTATTATATGGGGGAACTAAACTGAGAATTGCCTCAAAGCCTGTCAAATCACGAGTTTTCAATTCATCAACAATTCCTATTGTATTGTTGCCGCCAAGTCCGAGTACAAGAGGAACACGTCCGGCAACCTTCTCTTTAACAAAATCACATACTTTTAATTTCTCTTCATCTGTTAGAGTGGGTGTCTCTCCCGTAGTGCCTAAAACCACAAAGAAATTTACTCCTTCTGATATTTGAAACTCTACCAAATTTCCTAATGCTTCAAAATCAATGGACTTATCTGCTTTAAACGGAGTTACTAATGCAATACCGAGACCTTCGANTTTAAATCGGNTCATAAAACTTTGATTTATTCAAATTCAAAATTAACAAAAATCTCTTCTAATTGNAAATTTTCTAATCTATNTCTANGTAATTTTGTCATTCAACGGGAATTTGTTAATTTTGTATCAATAAATTAAAATAAAGAATATGAAGACTAATGTAGCTGTATTTTTCGGCGGCAGATCAGTGGAACATGAAATTTCAGTCTTATCAGCTCTGCAAGCNATTAATGCAATGGATAGCAATAANTATAATANAATTCCAATATATATTACCAAGCAGGGAAGATGGCAAACAGGTGAAGCACTGTTAGACCTCAATAATTATAAGAATCTGCAGGAACTGGAAAACAAAACCACTGAGGTTTTCATGCGCCCGGAATATGGTGATTATAATCTTTATGAAGCCAAACCCTCCGGATTATTAAAGAAAACAAACAAAATCATTAGTAATCTTCATGTCGCTCTCCCTATTTTGCACGGCACAAATGGTGAAGATGGAGTTTTTGAAGGCTTGCTCGAAACAATCGGTATCCCGNNTGCAGGGTGCAACACTCTTTCAAGTGCCAACGGNATGGATAAAATCACAATGAAGATGATTCTTCGCGAGGAAGGTATCCCTGTCGTAGATTACGTTTGGTTCACCGACAAAGAATGGATATCCGATAAAGAAGCTATAATCAACAAAATAGAGAAAAAACTCGGATACCCCGTAATTGTAAAGCCTGCTAATCTCGGTTCGAGTGTCGGCATCGGTAAAGCTACTGACAAAGCATCTCTGATTGAGAAAATTGATAATGCAGAAAAGTTTGCTGCAAGAATTATTGTGGAGCATTGCATTGAGAAATTAAAAGAGATAAATTGCTCGGTATTGGGTGATTGCGATGATCATAAAAGCAGCGTATGTGAGGAACCGATTAAAACAGGTGATTTCTTATCATACGAGGATAAATATATGGGTGGCACTAAGACAAATGCCGGAATGCAGTCGAGCGACAAAAGAATCCCTGCACAGATTCCTGATGAAATGAGCCAAAAAATTCAAAAAATGGCAGGAGATACTTTCAGAGTCCTGTCATGTCACGGAGTCAGCAGAATTGATGTTATGATTGATGAATCCGTCAACCAGGTTTATGTGAATGAAATAAATACTATTCCCGGTTCTCTATCCTTCTATTTATGGGAAGCTACGGGACTTTCATTCACTAAATTGATGGATACGCTTGTGCAACTTGCATTGAAGCGCAAACGCGAAACGGATCGAAAGACTTTTACTTACGATCATAATATTTTCGCGATGGGAGGAGGCACAAAAGGAGCCAAAGGTAGCAAAGGTGTAAAATTTAAAACTAAATAAGAATAGTCTTACATAATAGATAAAATGGCAAAATTTAAAGAAGGCAATAAGCAGTTAAATCTGTCAGAAGTTAATAAAGAAATGTTGGCTTCATGGGAGGCTAACTCTCTTTTCGAATCAAGCATGACTGAAAGAGAAGGATGTCCTACTTTCGTTTTCTATGAGGGACNACCTTCGGCAAANGGTANGNCTGGTATTCACCACGTATTGGCTCGTACCATTAAAGATATTTTCTGCCGATATAAGACAATGAAAGGCTTTCACGTTAAGCGTAAAGCCGGATGGGATACCCACGGGTTGCCGGTTGAACTCGGTGTTGAAAAGACTTTGGGAATAACAAAAGAGGATATCGGACATAAAATAAGTGTTGATGACTATAATGCGGCTTGCAGAAAAGAGGTCATGAAATACACTAAAGAATGGACCGACCTTACTCGCAAAATGGGTTATTGGGTTGATTTGGAGAATCCATATATCACATACGATAATGCATATATTGAATCTTTATGGTGGCTCCTCGGAGAACTATATAAGAAAGGTTATCTTTATAAGGGCTTTACTATTCAACCATATTCCCCCGCAGCAGGAACAGGATTGTCTACCCACGAATTGAATCAACCGGGGTGTTATCGCGACGTAAAGGACACAACTGCTACTGCTCTCTTTAAAATACTTGAGCCCAAAGAGGAAATGAAAGGGTGGGGAGAACCATATTTTATGGCTTGGACCACTACCCCATGGACCCTCCCTTCAAATACTGCCCTTTGTGTGGGACCTAAAATCGATTATGTTGCGCTACGCACTTTCAATCCATATACCGGTGACCCAATCACTGCTGTAATGGCAGAAGTATTAGTCAATTCATATTTCAAACCGGNAGGGGAACAAATTCCATTGTCTGATTTNAAAAAGGGTGATAAAATTATCCCATACGAAATANTTGNCAAGTGGAATGGAAATGAATTGGTTGGAANGCACTATTCTCAACTGATGAAATGGTTAAAACCGTGTGAAANAGTGANTGNACATTCAGCAGATTATGTTAAAATTGAAGCTGAGGCTCATCCGGAAAAATGTTTTGAAGTTGGCTCTGACAAATTTGTAGAATTGGCTGATTGTGCATTTAGAGTAATTCCCGGTGACTATGTAACGACCGAAGATGGAACCGGCATTGTGCATATTGCACCTACTTTCGGAGCAGATGACGCAAAAGTTGCAAAAGCAGCTGACATCCCTTCACTGTTTATCATTAACAAGAAAGGGGAGACACGTCCGATGGTTGACCTTCAAGGCAAATATTATCCTATTGATGAATGCGCTGAATCATTTGTGGAAAAATGTGTTAACGTCAATCAATATGGATTACACGCGGGTGATTATGTAAAAAATCATTATGATCCAAAATATAACGTAGGAGGTAAGTTTGATGAAAAACGTGCTCTTGCGGATGAAAATCTGGATATCANTCTTTGTATGGAATTGAAACAAGCCGGATTAGCGTTCCGTATTGAGAAACATGTTCACAATTATCCTCACTGCTGGCGCACCGACAAACCCGTGCTTTATTATCCTCTTGACAGCTGGTTTATACGCACCACTGCGTCACGCGACCGATTGATAGAACTCAACAAGGATATCAAATGGAAGCCCGCTTCCACCGGCTCTGGCAGATTCGGCAAATGGCTTGAAAATCTTCAGGATTGGAACTTGTCGCGCTCACGTTATTGGGGCACTCCTCTCCCAATTTGGCGCACTGATGATGGGAAAGAGGAAATAATTATTTCATCATTTGAAGAACTCTTCAATGAAANTGAAAAGAGCGNAGCTGNAGGCGTTATGNCCTNAAATCCTTTGAAGGATAAAGGTTTCGTACCTGGAGATTATTCTAAANAGAATTATAATAAGATTGATATTCACCGTCCNTACGTTGANGATATTCTGTTGGTAAGCCAATCCGGCAANCCNATGAAGCGTGAAACTGATNTTATTGACGTCNGGTTTGATTCCGGCGCTATGCCTTATGCCCAAATTCATTATCCTTTTGAAAATAAAGAGGCTCTCGATTCAGGAGAAGTATATCCAGCCGACTTTATNGCTGAAGGNGTCGATCAAACACGNGGATGGTTCTTCACGCTCCANGCAATANCAGGAATGGTATTTGATAAAGTATCATATAAAGCTGTCATATCCAACGGTTTGGTTCTTGATAAGAATGGCAACAAGATGTCAAAACGTCTTGGTAATGCTATTGATCCTTTCAATAACATTGAAAGATTCGGTTCTGACCCCGTAAGATGGTATATGATTTCAAACTCTCAGCCATGGGATAATCTGAAATATGATGAGGAGGGTGTAACGGAGGTTAGCAGAAAACTTTTTGCAACTCTTTATAACACCTACAAGTTCTTTGCGCAATATGCCAATCTTGACGGGTTTACACCTGAAGAAAAGCAGGTTCCCATTGACCATCGTCCGGAAATTGACCGCTGGATTCTTTCTCTCTTAAATTCATTGGTAAAAGAGGTAGAAGAATCTTTGAATGATTACGAACCTACCCGCGCTGCAAGAGCTATTGAAGAATTTGTAGGAGACAATCTCTCTAACTGGTATGTTCGTTTGAATCGTAAGCGTTTCTGGGGTGGTGGCATGACCGAAGATAAACTTGCTGCTTACCAGACTCTTTATCAGTGTCTGACAACAGTGGCTCAACTGATGGCTCCTTTCGCTCCCTTCTTTGCCGACAGATTATGGCTTGATTTGACAGAACCCGTAAGAGAGGAGGGAAGCTTCGCTTCAGTTCATCTTTCTCTCTTCCCCGAATATGATGAGNCTTTGACAGACANTCGACTCGAAGAACNCATGAAGTTNNCTCAAGTTATNACATCNAATGTTTTGGCTTTGAGAAGAAAAGTGAATCTGAAGGTTCGTCAACCTTTAGCAACTCTTCTTATACCGGTCAGTGACAGCAGGCAAAGAGAAGATGTTGAAGCAATCAAAAATCTTATTGCTTCAGAAGTAAATGTGAAGGATATCAAGATTGTAGATAACGAAGAAAGCGGACTCGTGAAGCGTGTCAAAGCCGATTTCAAGAAGCTTGGTCCGAAATATGGCAAGATAATGAAATCGCTCGGCAAAGCGATTACAGAAATGAGTCAAAAAGATATTTTGGAACTCGAAAAGGTTGGTGAATTCACTTTTGAATCATTACCGGAGAAACCCATAGTTACATTAGAAGATGTAGAAGTAATTCCGGAAGACGTGCCGGGATGGCTTGTTGGAAATGACGGAAATATCACGGTGGCTCTTGATGTAAGTCTGTCTCCGGAATTGAAAAACGAAGGTATGGCTCGCGAACTTGTCAATAGAATTCAAAATATTCGTAAAGGAAACGATTTTGAAATAACCGACAGAGTTAAAGTCGCATTAACAAAAACTCNGGANGTTGAAGCTGCTATTNAGNACTTTGGTGAATATATCGCTTCACAANTNCNTGCTGATGAACTCAATGTTGTTGATAATCTTAAAGAGGGTACTCTCTTGGATATCGACGGAATGGAAATTTACGCCAAGGTTGAAAGATAAAATCTTTATAACTCATAAGTTTTAATGAACGATGCAGTAAAAAATAGTGTGCAATCCCGGAAAGTATATAAACTTTCTTGGATTGCCGCTTTTATTATCATTTTGGTGGTAGTTGCCGATCAATGTTTGAAATTTTGGGTAAAAACACATTTTTATCTTGGAGAAGATTTGGAAATTTTTCCATGGTTTCATTTGAAATTTATTGAAAACAACGGTTTTGCTTTCGGACTCGAATGGTTTAATAAATTTTTACTTACTTTCGGCAGAATTGCTGCTGTCATATTCTTTATTNGGNCTTTGCGNAAAATACTTTTGACTATTCCTANCNTCAAGACAGGCTTGATCATTTCTTTTGCNTTGATAATTGCGGGAGCAGCGGGAAATATTTTTGATTGTGTATTTTATGGAGAGATTTTCAATAACCCGTATCCTCCGGAAATTGCAACTCTTTTTCCTGTCGGAGGAGGTTATGCAGGTTGGTTTGAGGGACGAGTTGTGGATATGCTCTACTTTCCATTATTCAACATTACATGGCCTGAGTGGATTCCCGGAATAGGAGGAGAAAGATATGAATTTTTCCAATACATTTTTAATATTGCCGATGCTGCCATTACAGTTGGAGTTCTTGTTATCTTAATTTTCTATTCTTCAGAAGCGTCCTATGTTTTGAATCGTCTCTTTCATAAAGATAAAAATGAAGAGTCAAAATCAAAAAGATAAATATAGAATACCTTTTTTTTCTCAGCATCGGATGCTTAAACCGATGTTGATGTGCCTGTTTTGCTTTTGCATTACTATGCAATCATGCAATAATCGACCTAAGGGTATCCTTTCTGATTCGGAGATGGAAGATATACTATATGATTTTATGCTTGCAGAGGCATATAAGGATTCTCCGGAGGGTCACTCTCTTCCCGATAGTGTTAGAAACAGACTTGGAGAGGGAATATTGAAAAAACATGGAGTTGATCAACAGACACTTGATTCAACCTATTCATGGTATGCAAAAAATTTAGACANANATTACAAGGTTCATGATAANNTCAATCAACGATTGGCAAAAATGATAGCCAAGACTTCGGGAAATATTGACAAAGACNATTTTGTAGGAAACATTTNGNATCTTCCCCAACANTANTTCTTTTCCCCGTTAGGTAAGGGATCTGTATTGGTTTTTGAATTGCCGGGAAATGTGATTGCAAAAGGTGATAATATTGAGTGGAAATTACATGTTTCTTCGCCTGCTAATATCAATATAAAACTCGGTGTAGATTATAACGATTCCACGGTTTCATTTACCGACAGGTCATACATGTCCGAACGAAGCATCTCAGTAAATCTCCAATCTGACACTTCAAAAGTGGCAAAGAGAATTTTTGGCTCTATAATGATTGATAAAAAATCAATGCCGTTATGGGCAGATAGTATCAGATTGACAAAAATTGCATTCGATTCCACGACCTACTATAAATTTAATTTCCAGAAGTTCTCTTCCGGACCACAAAAAAGAATTGCAGAAAAGGATACTGCTGAAACAGTAAAAATGTCTGAAATTAAAGATTCTTTGACTCAAAAGAAACGAAAAACCGGCTTGATGCAACAAGCATCATCTTTGACTTTGAGACCCGGGATGAGTAATTGAATCTGAAAATAATC
>WFMC01000143.1 GCA_009177205.1 Bacteroidales bacterium | reverse complement strand
TTTTCATTGGAATACGCAATGATTTGAATATTAAATTTGAATTTCCAAAAGCCGTATGTTCTACACCCGTAACTCTTAGACAAGCTATTGGTGATATTACCGAGGAACCACGTTATTTCAATAACGAAACAATAATAGATGAACATCCTTTGCGCCATAATCATGATGTTTATATAGGTGCTTACTATAAGTATATGGCTCGAAATAGAGTGCGATCTTGGGATGAAACTTCATTTACCATGCAAGCGCAAGCTCGAAATACACCCCAACATCCGCAAGCTCCAAAAATGACGTATATTTCTTCATCACAAAGAGCTTTTGCCAAGGGATTTGAACATTTTTATCGAAGATTGAGTGTTAGAGAATGTGCGAGAATACAATCTTTCCCGGATAAATTTCGTTTTGTCTATTCGGATGTCAGGAATGGCTATAAAATGGTGGGTAATGCCGTACCTCCACGTCTCGCATGGTTTCTCGCAATGGCAATGAAAAAATCTCTGTCCTATCTTGAATAATTAATTATTGCCCTATAGATGAAATAAAAGTTCTGGGTAAAATAGAGTATTATACTTAATTTTTTTCTATTAATATTCGATTGTTAAACGGATTAGAAGAAAAAAAGCCGATTAAAATGCTGATTTCTTTGTATAATATAATACAATAATGGCAGACCGGGGGGAGAGGTCTGCNATTACTTTTAAGAGAANATNAGGTCGNTATTTGATGATGNATTTTTTGGAAGTTAAATTGTTGTGCNANATGTAAATNCCCGGGGATAAATTCGGAATATTATCCATTGAAATGTCTCTTAAAATCAAGAACCCATTCAAATCATAAATATTGCCAAGTTGAATTTCATCATCTTTGTCAATTATCTCTAATTCGGAATAGTCATCGCTTGTCGGGAAAACAGGTAGGGAGGGGAACCAATAGTTTTGAATCATCGGATATTCCTTGATAAGATTTCCGTCAGCGTCAAAACGACGTGTAACATAAGTCGGATNAACAAACTTATGAAACATGGCGGCGTAAAGTTCATCCGTCTGAGGATGAATCCCCAANGAGCAGCCGTAAATGTGCCAATCACCGTCTTCTTGAGAAAAATCCCGANGNTTTACTATTTCCCGTTTGTCAATGTCATATCGGAAGATTCGATAGTTGGTAAACCAGCTGTTGGGACCTCCACACCAATATAATCTGTTTGTTTTTGATGAGGCGCAGAAAGGGTCAGGTGTCCAGGCATACCATGAATTGGAAGGGGGAAAAATGTCATCACCTTCAATTTTAATCACTTCGCGCTCCAGTGTTTGCGGATCAAGCCGGATTATATAAGGAACGGTCGCCCCGGTGCCTTGCACATTTTTAGCAGCAGAATACCATAGATTGCCATCTTTCGATTTCACAATTGTAGAGCCTATCCCCGACATCCGGCGAGGACGTGTGCCTGTTTCTTTCTCAATGGCATCATCTATTATTGTCATATCAAGAACTTCAATGACTTTGTCAATTGCAGGGTCAATCACCAACAGACCATACTGTTGATGCACTGCAAAGATTTTGTCTGCTGCCAACATCATTGTTCCGGTCTGTCCGAAATACAGTGAGCTTGTCGGGTCGCTGTTAGGTTTATCATTATCTCCTCCTGCATTAGGATTGGCTGAACCTTCAACTTGACCTTCAATTTCAAGTGTGTCAAGATTTAGAATCCAAATGCCGTTGCTTGAAGATACATATCCTTTGCTTTCCGAAACTCCGCAGAACGCGCGTCCATCGCATTGTGCGCCCGACGGGTCTATCAATTGGAGTTGCTTTATCATCTTCAGGGTCTTGGCATCTGCCACGGATATTCTTCCACCTATGATGCTTGCGCCCGGGTCTTTCTCTTGCTTGGCTATCATGTAAAGCCGACCATTCCAAATGGCGCCATATTGATTGGTGCAACCAAGTTCCATTCCGGGATTCTCGGTCTGAATGACCCTATAATACCAGTAATTTTCATCCGGATCATCGGGCATGAGATAATTGACAGTGGAGTTTTGATGACCATACCAGTCTTCATTAATGAAAAAGATCCCTTTGGAGTAATCTATATCTCCCGCAGCAGCCGAAAATGCCGCTGCAAGGGAAAGAAGCAGTGCTAATGCTGATTTACGTATCATTTGATAATTATTTTCTTAGATATTCCCTTGTTGCTGATTAACACGTAGACACCATTTGCAACGCTTGATTGACGGGCGTAATTATCTGAGTTAACTAAGAATTTGTCAACAACCATACCACCAAAATCAATAATTGAGAACACTTCATCCTTATGACCCTTGATGATAATATTGTTTCCAACAGTCTTTATAGAAGGATTCTCAGAATTAATTGTGTTAATATCAGTTGTCAGGTTAGACACAGTGACATTAATAGCGTGATTTACAATTTTGCCATTTGATTCTACTGCCAAACCGATCGTATGACTTCCTAAAGCTTGAGGTGTTATTGTGAGTTTATTTCCTTCAAGTTTTACTTCCACAGGTTTTTGGTTCTCATTCGCATCCATCATCATGGGAGTATCAAAAAGATGGTAGCGAATATTTGCATCATTATTATCGCGGTCGGTAGCATTAATCATAATTTCTAACGGTTCATCCTCCATTGAGAGTGTTATGTCATCAATATCCTCAATTTCAGGATTGTAAGCGTCAGGGAAAATGGCGTGAGCCTGGAACCAATAGTAAGGACGGAGTTCAATTGTGCGAAGAATCTCACCTGAGGTACCATCAATAAAGTGTGTCCAGTTCCAACGGTAGTGTCCTGAAGCCTGCGATTCAGTTGTGCCGGCTATGATTTCACCTGTGCGATCGTCATAACGGATAGTTCCGTATGCTGCTTGAACCTTTCCGGGTGTATGAGCAGGAAGTCCGCTAACTTTAGCCAGGGGTGTGAAGGTTCTCTCATCAATGTTATAGCGAGTGATAAGTCCTGCTCCACCGTTGCTGATAGAGCTGCCCGGGCTGAAGAAGAGGGCGTTTACACTATGTGCACCGGTGAATTGGGTTGTGCGCCAAGCACCCCAGCCGCAGGAAACTGTACCTATTTCAGCAGGAACTACTACACGATCAACTTCATCAAATGTGTTATGGTCAAGTGCTACAAAATTTGAAAGTTTATTCTCATCTATTGTTGCATACCACACATGTCCGTCAGCAGTTTGGGTAATACCTTGAACTTGGGTATCGGGAATGAATTTCACGATTTTGTCTGTGTCAATATCAATAACATAAACTCCGGTTGATTGACGTATTGCAAATACATGGTGTCCTGCTAAAACCATATCTCCGATTTGTCCGCTATATAGGGAACTTGACGGGTCGGTATTCGGTTTGTCATTATCTTCACCTTCGAGTACAGATTCACCGACTTTACCGATTACTTCTGCTGAATCGGTGTCAATAATGTAAATACCGGAGTTAGTGCCTATATATGCGCGACCTGGTCCCGCGCCTACGGCTGCTCTGCCATCGCTGCTTTTGGTTTCAGATCCCCACATAAGGTCGTCAATTGAGCCGAGACGTTTTAGGGTTGAAGCATCTGCTATGACTACACGTCCGCCACCGGGGAGAGGATCACCTCCGTCAATAGCTTGCTTTGAGCAGACAATCAATTTGTTGTCATAAATGATACCATATTGACTTGTGCAACCGAAAGACATTCCCGGATTTTCACGCTCGTAAGCTTGGTAAACAATATCATAATCCGGAGAATACCAGTTAAGACCGCCATTGGTATGTCCAAACCATTCTTCGTTAAGCATTATTGTTCCCGTGTTGTAATCAATTGCAGGTTCGCGTTCAGGGTCAACGATATTGACAGTGAATTCTTTTTCAAAACCGGAATTGTCTTGAGATTTAACGGTCAATTTGCATTGACCTATGCGATGTCCGGAGAGTTCGTAAGGACGAAGACGGGTGTTATTTTCATCCCAGATGTTTACTTGATACATCATCGCGATATAATTATCTTTTTTATCTCCATTTTCGGATAAAGTGATGGTTAGATCAGCAATATCCGGGTCAGCAGGAGTAAGCACGGGGAACAGACCAGCCATTTCTTTTGGTGTGAGAGTAATCACTCCGTTTTCATCAGCACATTCAAATGTTACATCATCNANCGGAGNNTGGAGANAAGAAGTAACATTGTAGGAAGCGNATATGCCNGCATCCAAATCGTATGTTGCAGTAATNGTTGCCTCTCCGGCAGTCNTTGTTGTCGTAACAATACCGGTTGAGGCAACGGTTGCGACCGGCGTTTTGGAAGATTTATAGGTCATCTTCGTGTAAGTTGCGTCTGCAGGCTCGATAATCAATTCATTTTCCACAGCATGGTTAAGTCTCCAATCCACATTTGCATTTGCATAAGTTACAGAAGTCACGGGGCGTAGAGGTTCTTTGATATTAAGAGCAACATCGTTAGAATACACGTATGAGGCGGATGTGGAGCCCGGAGCTGTGTAGGAGCCTCGCACATTGACAGTGCCTGAAACCGGCTTGAAGTTTTTAAAGCCGTTGGCTTTTCCCATCATATTGGAAGTTCCCCACGATGTTACGATGTTTTTTACATCAGTGCTGGGAGTCCAGTTGAAAGAGGTGTTAATTTTCCCTCCTTCAGGAACTTGCACAAACATCGGCACAAATAGCGTTTGGTCGGCAAGAGCATAATTAATTTCCTCGGGGATTGTGATGATTTTGTCTGAGTTAAGAGACGGACGATACAAAAGGTAAGGTAAATCAACAGAAGCGGTCTCTTCGGGTTTATGAGAAAATACCATCACTGCGTTAGGATTTAACCAACGTCCGGAAGGTACACGATTGAAATCATCGTCAATTACGCGCTTCACATAGCAATACCAATTGTTGCTGACATCCGTATGGTCGTAAGTTCCCAATGTCCCGTCGCAATTTGAATCGTAAGTGACACTATAAGCGGAGCCATCGGTGTTCAATGTCATTCTGGGGTCGGCTGCCGCAATATTTTTAAGGACGGTGTTGAGGTTATCATCCCATCCTCCTGTCCAGCGATAGCCATAAACAAGATTTTCAGGACCTTGTCCGTCATTAAATTGGAAGACAACCGTAGCCGATTTCTCACCTTCCCCCACCCAGAAGTCAACTTTATTCTGGTCAACAGGTTGCACCGGGCTTACAGCNGTANGCATGGATTCCNGATAATCGAACATTTCATAATNCNGTTCTTCGGNAAGTTCCNCTCCCNTTGTGCCATNACTNCCGCCGTTTAAGGGTGTATATTTCCATGCTTGCACTCCGCCGTCCACAAGTACGGTACTTGACATTCCAAGACCTGAATAACTCATATAATCGTAGTCGTTGGGTCCATGCCAATAACTCCAGTAGCCGTCATACCATCCTGCACGCCAACGATAAAAATAATCAGCTATCCCTTCTTCAAGTTGCCAATAATCATAATCGTAAGCCGGATAGCCATATACGAATGCGTTGAGAGGATGCTCAATTATACCTGTGGATTTAGCTTTTTCAATAGCATTGATACACATTTTCTCAGCTTCATATCCCGGAGCAACTTCTTGTCCCATAGTGATATTGGGAGAGAAGAATCCAAAGGCTACTTCACCCCCTATGGCTGCCCGGTCAAAATCATAATGGAGGTAATTAAGGTTGTCTCTTCCTTCGGAAACGCCAAGTCCGTTAAGCGTAGACCCCATTGTCCCGGTGTATTGAATCATTGCAGTCAGAACGCTACTCTGAGAAGCCACGGCTCTGACGAGGTCTTCTCCGGTGGCTGTTCCGTTCCAACGATAACCCCATACAAGAGCCCTGTTGTCAAAATCGTCTTGGAAGTCAATCACCAGGGCACACTTTTTCTGACCATTCGGATCGCCTGCCCAATGTTCAATTCGATCCCAGTCAACCCAGTCTATATATTCCACGGCTTTTGCCGATAGACACAGACTGAGCATCACCAAAACTGAAGATAATGTTTTTTTCATCAGATTAATATTAATTGTTAAGTTAGTGATTAAGGTATTTCAGGTAAAGGCACTCCGGGAAGTGCAATGTGTAAGTCTCTCGCTTTGCTTATTTCAGTAGATGTTTCTCCAAGCCATCCGCAATATTGATTCAGCCCCGTATATACCCGAATAAAATCTACCCCCGGGAGATAAACCTTATTCCCTTTGGAGTCTACAGCCCGGGAAATGTCAAAAGAATTGAGGTCTTCATAATCATTCGGATGATTATCGACATATCCCCAATCGAATGCATAGAGGACATAATACCTGCCCGTTCCGCTTAAATCCTTTCCGTTTTGCGGCAGTAGGCTGCCGGTAAATGAAATTTCATCATCGGTGATCCACTGTGGGAAATAGGGTTGATTATGGAAAGTATTTTTTGCGATATATCCTTTATCTCCGCGAGAATCTCGCCACGGGATATAAAAAATATCATCTAAAAATCCGGTTTCATCCTCTTCCGGAATATGGTTCTTATCCGGACGACAATACGTTATTGTATAGTTGTGAAGAGTAGAGGGTTTGTAATATTCACTTCCGGCTAATTCATACCATTCATCATCGGGCAAACCGTTGCAATTGGCATCAAAGCTCACCATTATAATTCCGGGTTCTGCCGAGCCACCTCTTTCTTCCGGATTTATAAGTTCATAAAAAGCATTTCCCCAAATCTGAAAATCTTTCTGACCCGGAATATTCATGACAGTATGGTCAAATCCGAAAGTAACATAACCTCCATAACCTCCCAAGGTAATCATAATATCGTTGGTGCCTGAGATGCAATCTTCCGCTTTTTGAAGAATTGCAGCGTATGAATCCCCCTCTTCATATTTCGGCATCTCATTTACGAATTGACCCGGAGCGGGACAATACTCATAGACCTTCGATATATACGGGCTATATTCAATCTCTTCGTGAAGCACCACAACTTTAAACGAAAAGTTATAGGGAGTCTCGGAGTCTGATATTTTTAACTCCAAATCAAAAGTGCCTTCTTCCGGACTGATAAAAATATAATCGCGTGAATTGCTGACAATTTTGCCATCCACCATCCATTCATACTTTTCTCCG
>WFMC01000157.1 GCA_009177205.1 Bacteroidales bacterium | reverse complement strand
CAGAGAGCAATGAATTATATACCTTTTCTATCTCTTAAGGATGCTACAGACCTCCATGGTGATGAGATACGCCAAAGGGCTATGGATGTCATTAGCTCCGGATGGTATCTTCAGGGGAAAGAGAATGAGAAATTTGAAAGAGACTTTTCGGATTTTCTCGGGGTGAACTATGCAGTAGGTTGCGCCAACGGATTGGATGCCCTCATATTGATTTTTCGCGCTTATATTGAATTGGGGGTTATGAAAGCGGGGGATGAGGTGATTGTGCCCGCCAATACCTATATCGCCACAATCCTTGCCATTACGGAGAACGGACTTGTGCCGGTATTGGTTGAGCCGAGTCCGTCAACGCTTCAGATAGATGATACTCTGATAGAGAAGAGACTATCTCCGCGCACACGCGCGATTGCTATAGTTCACCTATACGGCAGAAATGCCTATACTGGCAGACTCGGGGAGATATGCAGGAAGCATAATCTGAAACTCATTGAGGATTGCGCACAGAGCCACGGTTGCAGACATTTCGACGGAAGGATGACCGGCAGTCTTGGTGATGCCGCGGCATTCTCCTTTTATCCGGGGAAGAACCTCGGCGCATTGGGAGATGGCGGAGCGGTAGTGACGAATGATGAAATGTTGGCGGAGACTGTTCGGACACTTGCCAACTATGGAAGTCAGAAGAAATATGTGTTTAAGTATGCGGGTCGCAACAGCCGGCTTGATGAGTTGCAGGCTGCCGTGCTTGATGTGAAACTGAAATATTTAAATGAGGATAATTCAAAGCGTCAAGCCGCTGCGCGATATTATTATGACAATATAAATCATCCGTTTATATCGCTTCCCAAGCGCTTTGAAGATGAAGAAAATGTGTATCATCTTTTTCCGGTCTTGGTGAAAGGGGAAGGTAACAGAGACAGATTGCAGGAATATCTTAAGGATAATGGAATAGGGACACTGATTCATTATCCTATTCCGCCCCACAAGCAGGAGTGCTATGCTTCCGCCCCATGGAATATTCGCGATTTCCCGATTACGGAATGTTTGGCAGCAGAGGAATTGTCATTGCCGATAGGTCCCGCCATAACCGAATCTGAACTGGCGCGCATCGTAGAATTTATTAATGACTTCGGCAAATCAGGTAAGTAAGTCGCAGACAGAGATTACTATATCTTATAAATGAAAAACTGCCGTACCTTTTAGGTTCAGCAGTCTTTAAAGAAAGCGGAGAGGACGGGATTCGAACCCGTGGTAGGATTGCTCCTACGTCAGTTTAGCAAACTGGTGGTTTCAGCCACTCACCCACCTCTCCTNANTCNTTTCTNATGTTTTATTATTTGTAATCGCGGCGCATACGCCCCGATTCTTCTGCAAAATTAATAATATTTTTCCCCATCACCAAATTTTTCACCAAAAAATTTTAATTCCGATTTCTTTTAGGGCGTGTTTGGCAGTGTGCTCGCTTAGCGAAGCGGCGAGCCTAATTCCTGATTCTCCTCGTAGCTTCTTCGGCGGAATGCACTCCGCCGGCTGCAGCTCTATCATACCAGTATTGTGGCGACTCCTCCTCTTTATTTGGAGTGAAACTCTGCAGAGAATCGGGAAATATCTCCAATAATTCCCCAATCACAAACGCTGCCGAAGGGTCTCCCTCCTCCGCTGCCTTATAATAATATTCCAGCGACTTTTCATGACTGTAGCTCACCCCGGCTCCGCGAGTGTGGGCATCTCCGATGATTGCAAGGCTTTTCCCTTTCACCTCCTTGTCGGTAGCTATGTCTGACAGGCGGATGAATATGGGCAGCGCGGCGTCGGGAGCCCGATGATTGTAGAGATACAAGGCTTTCTGATATTGCGCTGAATCGGGCAACTCCTGCCATTCAGACCCCATCATATCCACAAGTTTGTAGGCTGCATCTACCAGTCCGGCATCCAATGCCGCATAATAGTGTGATTCTGCCTGAAGGGAGTCTTGTGCCACTCCGTCGCCATCTCTATAAAGGTCTCCAAGCATTGACGATGCTGCCGCCACTCCTCCTGCGGCTGCGCGTTCGAGCCAGTAGGCAGCCTTTGCCGGGTCGCGCTCCACGATATCGGAGTTGAGCAAAAGAAAGCCTATGTTGCTTTGAGCCTTTGCATCTCCTGCCATGGCAGCTTTTTCTATCCAATTCAAGCCACTTATATCCCCCTGCTTTATCAACTCATATCCTAAGAGGTTCCCGGCTTTCAGTGAGCCGAGCTCCGCACTTCTTTCGAGGAGATTGCGGGCGCGAACGCTGTCGCGCGGAATGCTGTCGTAGCCGCGTTCATGCAGCATCGCCATCTGATAAAGAGCTTCGGGGTCGCCGGCTTCAGCTTTCCTTGCAAACTCTCTTATGACGTTGCGCACATCTTCATCAACAGGTGAGGAAGCCACACATACTATGGCTGCCAATAATGATATAAATACTAATATGGAGGAGGGTAATCTCATTTTTTAGGAGTAAGACTTACGATAGGGACGAGCATTTCCTGAAGCGATATGCCGCCGTGTTGGAAAGTGCCGGTGTAGTATTGCACATAATAATTGTAATTATTCGGATAGGAGAAGAAATCTTCGTTGAGCGCAAAGATAAAGGTGCTTGAGAGATTGGGTGCCGGAAGTCCGAAGTGTTTGGGGTCTTTAATCTCATATACCTGGCGCGAATTATAATTCAGATTTTTTCCTACTTTATACCGGAGGTTGGTGTTGGTGTTGCGGTCGCCCACAACTTTGATGGGGTTGTCGACGCGGATGGTGCCGTGGTCGGTGGTGACGATGACTTTATAACCCGATTCTGCGAGTTTGCGGAAGATTTCAATTGCCGAGGAGTGTTTAAACCATGATTCTGTCAGCGACCTGTAAGCGGCATCGGAATTTGCCAATTCCCGGATCATCTTGGATTCGGTGCGGGCATGGGAGAGCATGTCGATGAAGTTCAATACCAGCACATGGAGTGACACATCCTTATTATGGCTCAGGGAGCGGATGAATTTTTCACCCCCTTGGGAATCGTTGATTTTAGTGTAGGTGAATTTATCTTTTCTGCGGAATCTTTCAATTTGGGTTTGAATCAATTCTTTTTCGTGAATATTCAATCCCTCATCCTCATCCTCATCTACCCAATATTGCGGAAACATCTCAGCAATCTGCAGGGGCATTAAACCTGCAAAAATAGCATTCCGGGCATATTGTGTGGAGGTGGGAAGAATAGTGGTGTAAAGATTCTCCTCCACATTAAAATATTCGGCTATGAGGGGTTGCACTATTCTCCATTGGTCAAGGCGAAAATTGTCGATAAGAATGAAACAGACCTTCTCATTGTTGTCAAGGAGCGGGAAGACGGTTTTGCGAAAAACCTCGGGACTCATCAGAGGGCGGTCGGCAGGGTTGCTGTCGATCCAATCTTCATAATTGCGTTTTACGAATTTGCAGAAATTGGAGTTGGCGTCGCGTTTTTGGAGCAGGAGCATTTCGNCCATNTGCGAGTCGGAATCTGCGAGTTTCAATTCCCANTATACGAGTTGGCGATAAACCTCTTTCCAATCATCNATAGAGGAGGCGGAATTANTNATGGCGGAGNTGTGCCCGANNTCCTGTTGATAATCGGAAGNTNNCTGGCGTNCNACNANTTCCGTGCTGTGNNGATNCTTNNNNAGNGANAGCNGANTCTGGTTGGGNTTTACGGGCTTGATGAGANAGTCGGCGATTTGATTACCCACAGCCTGATTCATTATATTTTCCTCTTCACTCTTGGTGATCATGATTACCGGGATGTCGGGGTGTTGCTGATTTATTCGCGCAAGAGTTTCCAATCCCGACAGACCGGGCATATTCTCATCGAGGAGGACTAATGAATATGGCTCTGCCTGGAGTGCATCAAGTGCATCACGACCATTGGACACAGTGTGAACATCATAACCTTTTGCCTGCAGGAATAGAATATGGGGCTTCAGGAGGTCAATCTCATCGTCAGCCCATAATATTTTTGGTTTTGTCAACATCAGGTAGAGTTAAAAATTAAAAATTATTCTTCCGATTCCTCTGACTGTTCCGGTTCATCCGGTTCATCCGGTTGTTCGGATTGGAGGGATTCGATTGGCGGGTCGGGTTCCTCGTCTTCNAATCGGAAGNATTNTTCAAATGAACGNCCTTNACNAAGAAGAAGTTCAAAATTGGATTGTGATATCATTATCNGTCTCACTCCGGAGGGGAGTTGGAAATCATTGCGTGCCATTGCAGACCTATAAAATTCCAATTCTTTCAGATTTTGAAATCCCTTTATAATCAGAAGACCTACATTTCCGAAGTTCATCTGCTCCAAGTCGAAATCTCTCACCACGAAAGAGGAGAAGTTGAAACGCGCCACGTCATAAAGCAGACGGTTGGAATTGACAGAATCGCGCGGGAATGCCAACACAAGGTATTGCGGTTTGTTGGGGTCACGCTCGAAGCGTGCAGGTTGCCCGTCATCCCCCATGCCTTCATCGTCAAGATTGTTAGTGAGTCGGGTGTCCCAAAGCATTCCACGCGTGTTTGACAATCCGGCATTAGGAATTTTGCCGGCTTTCAAGTTTTTGAGAATTGAGCCTGCCATAGGGGTCATATCCGTTTCGGGCCATTTNTCGAGCAGATAGGTGAGTCNCTCTTTAAATTTNTCGTTATTTCCCTGAGTCAGATAGGAAAGGGCGTCAATAAACACAAACTTCGGTAGGATTTTGGATAGGGGATAATCTTTCTCCATCTCCTCTGTGAGTTGATGCACAGTGGAGTTCCTGTTATCAAGATATGCTTGATAGGCGTCCTCGTAGAGGGCTNCCTGGCGGGCGTGCATCTCGNGTAATTTCAAGAAATAATCAGGGTCGNGCATCGNTATGCCGTATGGTGACTNCGGGANGTNGGTAATTATTTTATTCTNCCATATANCAGCCTGCGCTTCATCGTTGTNGCGCACTGCCANAAGATNCATATNATAATATGCATNAAGGCGATAAATATNGTCCGGATAGCGGCTATCCAATTCGTTGAATTCTTTTCTGGCAGCCGGATAATCCTCAAGTTTGTCTTTAAGAATAACCCCCATGTTATACAATCCTTCCTGAATCACATCGTTGGAGGTCTGAATCTCTTCCGGAGTGGAAGGTATCTGCTTCAGATAATATTCCGGGTTGTGAGGGTCGGAAGCCAAATCGGCGAATTTCTTTTGCTCATCTTGCGCTAAGGAATCAAGTGGCTGCTCATCTCGATTTTCGGCAAGTTCGTCAGTGGAATTTTCATCCTCATCTTCGAGGGAGTAAGAGGTCTTGTTGCGTCGGCGCCAGTCATCTTCCAATTTGCGTGCGCCCCATTTTCTTTGGAACTCGGCTTTGCCGGCATTCTTTGTCATGGTGTTATAGAAATACCATGACTTGTCGGAATTCATTTGGAAGTTGGGAGCGGCAGCTCCGTTATCGGTCAGGTTGCTTTCGGGGCGATTAGCCATAAATTCTTCCCTGGCAGCGGCTTCAGCCTCCTCCTTCTCTTTTTTCTTCAATTCAGCCACGAGCCGCTCAGCTACTTTTCGCTGCTCCTCCGGCGTCATCTTGGAAAGGGTGAGCAAAGAGTCTTGCAATGCCACATTTCCTGCATACACACTGAGTTCGTCGAGCACATCACTGCGGCGTTTGAGAGTGGCGTAATCCGGATAATTTTCCGGTAATTGCGGCACAGCCTGAGAATAACAGGGCTGGGCTGCCACATAATCCTGTTCGGCAAAATAGATGTTGCCGAGTGCCAGTTGTGCGAGAGCCTTGTCAATGCCGTTGCGGGTGGATTTTTCTACTGCAAGGAGATAATTCTTTTTGGCTTCCGCAGTGTCTTTGCGTGAGAGATAAAGATTTCCGATAGCATAATATATCTGATCGAGAAATTCTTTGTTGCGTTCATATCGGGTCATTGAGCGAAGGGAGCGCACCTCGCCGGCGATATTTTGACCGGTAAAGACTTCCGAGCGCTTGANNCNGNCATNAAATTTTGTGCGGTAGAGTGTNGNGGGTCCGCTNCCNGCTTTTTTGTATGNTTNGTATNCTTCGTTGTTTTNGCCGAGGTGAGCGTAANNCTGTCCCAGCNGAAAATAGAGTCGGTTTNTCTGNCTCCCTTTTGAGGCTTTGGCTCCCTTTTCGATATAGGGAATTGCCTCGGCAAACTTCTCAGTGCGCACAAGATAATTGGCTTGCACGAGGTTATAGAGATTGACGAGAGATTTATTTGTAAGGTTTTTCTCTTTTACAAGGTGTAACACATTTTCCGCCTCATAGTCCCAATCGAGCGCGCAATAGCAGCGGGCTTGCCATAGTCGCGCTTCAGTCACTACGTCGGGGAGCCATGTGAAGTGCTTGGAGATATAGAAAAAAGTTGCGGCTGCTCCGAGGAAATCGCCGTTTTGATATTGAGCTTTNCCCATCATCAGCCATGCGTNATGGAGGAAGGGATTNAATTCATCGCGATTGCGGAAATCCTTCTCTTTTTGTGANGAACCTTTTTTACGCGGCTTCTTTTTTATGGAGTGNAATTGGATAGCCTTCTGCATCTTTTCGATGGTGCGATTGAAATTGCCGGAAGGTTGTGGCAATTTGCTGTCGGCGCGGGCTTCGGCGGGATGAGTCAATACCATCCGGGAGTAATCATCTTCGTAGGCTTGCTCCATAGCTTTCAGAGTCTCCTTATAGTGCTCATCGCCATTGAAATATACATTATAGCGAGTGTTGAAAGCATGCCATTGACGGGTGAAGGGGGTATTTTTCTTTGTGGAGCAACCGGACAAAACGACCGCTATGGCTACAGATAAAATAGCCACAAACCATNCTNCTNTAGAAAAANATGGTGAGGATGACANATTGAATGACCGTTTTGTCGAGAAATAAAATCCCATATTTTAGAAACGATTAAAAGGGTCAGATAGTACAAAGATACAATTTTTTTGGAATCTCACGAGAAATTCCGGGTTTGATAAATAAAAATTGATGTCATAATCAGCGGTTTGAAGAAAAAAATAGAAAAAAATTAAAAATTTTTACTGAAAAATTTGGTGGAAGAGAAAAATTGAATTAACTTTGCACTCGCAAACGGGAAAGAACTACTCCCGGATGCGAAACGAGAGGATTAAAAATCTTTGAGTTTGAGAATCAGAAAATGGTGCGGTAGTTCAGCCGGTTAGAATACTAGCCTGTCACGCTAGGGGTCGCGGGTTCGAGTCCCGTCCGCACCGCTGAGGAGAGAGGAAGAGCAGTATGGTAAACTTCGGTTTCCTACTGCTCTTTTTTCGTTCCTCGACGCGGAGCATCTCTTCCTCCGCGGCACGCTGATTTCTTGCGCGTGTGTTTGGTGGCGTGCTCGCTTAGCGAAGCGGCTATCTCCGACACTCGAAGCCTTTGCGCGTGTGTTTGGTGGCGTGCTCGCTTAGCGAAGCGGCGAGCCTAAATCTTAATTCTTAATTCTCCCCTATTGTCAGCATCAAAATCAATATTATCTTTGGGCAAAGTGTTGCTCCTTTCAAAGAAGCCCTCCCCTGCGCCGGCGAAATTGCCCTCAAAACCTTTGATTATCATGGGTAATGGTCCCTCCTTGCGCTCATTCCTGCAAGAGGATGAGGCGCTGAGAGATGATTTTGATTTGATGGCGGTTAATTTNGCGGCTATCACTCCGGAGTTTTTCTCCCTGCGTCCCTCNCTTTATATCCTTNCCGACCCGCACTTCTNTGAATCTGACTCNAAGGATCACAAGGTCATCACCCTTTGGGAAACCCTCAAAAAGGTGGATTGGGAAATGACACTGTTTTTGCCCGTCAGATTGAGAAAGAATATTTCATCCTTCATTTCCACCATCTCCAATACGGTTAGAATCAGTTGGTATAATCTTACTCCCGTGGAAGGGGGAAACGCATTGTCAAGATTTTTGATAAAGTCAGCAATGGGTATGCCGCGACCACGAAATGTATTGATTCCGGCGATTATGAATGCTCTTCGCGCAGGTTATAAGAGGATTTTCCTTGTGGGAGCTGACCATACATGGAGTCAATCCCTTTGGGTGGATGATAAGAACAGAGTAGTAAGCGTCCAGCCGCATTTTTATAAAGACAACGAAGAGGAGGAGAAGCGCGTGGCGGCTGAATATGCCGGTTATCATCTGCATGATATTCTCAACAGCCTGACAATTGCTTTCAGAAGTTATTTTGATATAGCGGATTATATAGCGGGGAAAGATGTGAAGATCTATAATGCCACTCCGGGAAGCTTTATCGATGCTTTCCCGAGATGCGACTACGCGCAAATGAAGATGCTATCAGAGAAGTAAACAATCCGGTCAGCATTACAGCCGTGCCTACCGGAATTATATCCTGAATCAAGAGTTTGACAGGATATTTCTGAATTATCATTGTGGCTTCATCACCTCCCAAATTGATAAATCCGTAGTGCTCCTGAAGCAGGCATAACACTATGCCGAGGATAAGCCCGCTTATAGCACCGATGGAGGTTATATAAAAACTTTCCCAGGCAAAAATTCTTCCTATTGCGGAACTTTTCATTCCGAGCGAGCGGAAAATTGAGATGGATCCCTTCTTCTCAATGACTATCATGGTCATTGTGGAGATGATATTGAATGAAGCGATAATCAGTATGAAGAAGAGGAGCAGGGCTGTGATCCATTTCTCTATATTGACCATTCTGAAATTGATTTCCTGCCGCTCATAGCGGGTCTTGAAATTATAATTGTCGCCTAATCTGTCACGAAGAATTTGCGCGAGTTGCTCCGGAGTAGTATCGGCAGCTCCTTTTGCAATGATAGAAGTGGCTTCCTCATCATATTGAAAAATTCCGCGGGCTACTTCGATTGGCACATAAATGGAATTGACGTCAAGTTCGTTCTGGCGGGATTCGAAGACCGACAGAGCCGTTATGCTATCCGTAAAAAAGGACATGGCTGGATTTGCAATATTAATCCTCCCCTTTCGTCGCGGAGAGAAGAGGAAGATATGGTCGTCAGACGAAAAACTGCGTAATCTTTGCGCCACACCCGGCGAAATAATACCTGCGGGAGGGTCGTAGGAGAGCGGGTCATCGGGAATTTTTTCACCCGCTACGATAATGGAATCAATAGATAGGATTTTTCTGAATAGCGGAAACTCAACTCCTCTGACCATAACGGGCATTTCGTGCATATTAAAAATGGCGAGAGCCTGGTCTTCCACCATCGGAGCGGCTTCGGCTATCCGCCCCTCTTTTCTGAGAACTTCGGCGAGACTGTCGGCGTTGGCAATTACTTTCCCCGCCACCGGAGTTATTTCCAGGTCGGGAATCATCAAGGCGTTGCGATCGGCAAGGATATCCTTAAATCCGTTGAAAACGGAGAGTACACAAAGGATTGCAGCCGTGGCTATAGCCACGCCCACAACGGAAATAGCTGCTATCGCATTGACAGAGCCGCGTGATTTCTTATGCCGGAGATATCTCCAGGCGATGCTCGCCGGAGTGNCTTGGGTCATTTCTCAAGTAGACGGTCGATATTATCTATATAGTCGAGTGAATCATCTAAATAAAACTGCAACTCGGGACACTTGCGGAGAACGGATTTCACATTTTGTGCCAATTCGTAGCGCACGGTCTTTGCCTGATTCTGCACATTGAAGAGAATCTCTTTTGACTTTTCAGGCGGGAAGATGCTGAGATATGCTTTGGCAATGCTCAGATCCGGGCTTACACGCACTGTGCTGACGCTCACAAGGACGCCTCCCATGGATGAAGTATATTTGCGGAAAATTTCACTCAATTCTTTCTGAATGAGTCTTTCGACTTTTGCTTGTCTTTTCCCTTCCATAATCTGATTTTGTTAATTGGTTTCCCTATCTTAACACTGAGAAAAGCGGAATGGTTTAATTATTCTTTCTGATTAGCGTTATTCCGTCGCGCAGAGGAATTATAACCTTTTCGAGATTGGAATCTGATTTCACCATTTCGTTGAATTTCTTGACTCCGAGAGTCTGGGCATCATTGCGGTTTTCATCTATCACATGACCATCCCAAAGTGTGTTATCGGCTATTATGTAACCTCCGGAGCGAAGCAGACGGAGCGATTCGCATAGATATTCAGGGTATAGCCGCTTGTCGGCGTCAATGAAAATCAAGTCATATTCTCCCGATTTCATTTCCGGCATGATTTCCATGGCATCTCCTATAATGAGATTGATTTTTCCGGCAGGGTCACCGTCTGAAAATACCCGGCGAAGAAAATCTTCGTTTTCATCAAATATCTCAATGGTGTCTATGCGTGCTTCCGCGGGTGCCCCCTCAGCCATGCATAAAGTAGCATAACCGGTGAATGTGCCGAGTTCGAGGANTCTCTTCGGCGCGATCATTTGGGTAATCATTTTCAGGANGCGACCTTGCAAATGTCCGGANCACATGCGNCCGTGGACCNTCTTGAGATTTGACAACCGCTCGAGTCTTTTAAGATTCTCAGGCTCGCGACTGATATGGGATTCTATATAATCATAAATATCCATCAAGCAAGAAGGGATTCAATAGCCAATGCGTAACCCTCTTTTCCGAGTCCGCTGATGATTCCGCGACATGCGGGTGCAGTAACGCTCTTATGACGGAAATCTTCGCGAGCATGGATGTTGGAAAGATGCACCTCAATTACAGGGACGGGGACGGCGGCGATTGCGTCGCGAATGGCAATGCTGTAGTGGGCATACGCGCCGGGGTTGATGACAATTCCGGCTGATTCGGGATTAAAACCCGCTTTCTGAATTTTGTCGATTATTTCTCCTTCGCAATTGGATTGGAAAAATTCGAGCCATACACCATCGAAAGCGGAATCTCCGTAGCCTCTCACACCTTCGAAACGTTTTGTGAGCCAAGTGTTGATATCCTCCAGAGTCTCAGTGCCGTAAATCTCCGGTTCGCGATGTCCGAGCATGTTGAGATTCGGTCCGTTGATTATTGTTATCATTCCGCAATTATCAGATAATAATTTTTCTTTCCGCGCTGAGCCAGAATATATTTTCCGGCTATGAGATAATCCCCGTTGATGATCATATTGGGGTCGGTCGCTTTCTCTTTATTAAGGCTGACACCATTCCCCTGCATCATTTTGCGAGCCTCCCCTTTGGAGGGAAATACTCCGGTAGCGGTGGCAAGGAAATCCAAAACCGGTATGCCTGCTTCCAAATCCTCTTTTTTGATTTTGAATGACGGGACACCTTCAAAAATGTCCAGAAGGGTCTTTTCGTCAAGTTTCATAAGGGCTTCGCGAGCCTGATTGGAGAAGAGAATGGAACTCGCCTCTACGGCGGCATTGTAGTTATCTTCACCATGCACCATAACCGTTACCTCTTTGGCAAGGCGTTTTTGAAGCGGACGGGCGCCGGGATCCTGATTATGTTCAGCTACGAGACTTTCAATCTCCTCTTTTGTGAGGAATGTGAAAATCTTAAGATATTTTTCAGCATCGGCATCGCTGACGTTGAGCCAGAATTGATAGAATTTATATGGTGAGGTGTAACGCGCGTCAAGCCAGACGTTGCCACTCTCCGTTTTGCCGAATTTGCCACCGTCGGCTTTCGTGATTAAGGGGCAGGTGAGCGCGAACACCTCTCCGCCGAGTTTGCGGCGCACGAGTTCGGAGCCGGTAGTGATATTGCCCCATTGGTCGGAGCCCCCGAGTTGCAATTTGCAATTCTTATCCTGATATAGGTGGAGGAAGTCGAATCCCTGGAGGAGCTGATATGTAAATTCAGTGAAACTCAATCCGTCGCGTGCTTCTCCGTTAAGGCGTTTCTGCACAGAGTCTTTTGCCATCATATAATTGACGGTGATGTGTTTTCCGATTTCGCGGGAGAAGTCGAGGAAGCTGACATCTTTCATCCAGTCGTAATTATTGACGAGTTCAGCCCTATTGGGCACATCGCTGTCAAAGTCGAGGAATCGGGAGAGTTGCGCTTTGATTGCTTCCTGGTTATGGCGCAAAGTGGCTTCGTCAAGGAGGTTGCGCTCGGCAGATTTGCCGGAGGGGTCACCTATCATTCCGGTGGCGCCGCCGATAAGTGCGATGGGCTTGTGGCCGCAACGCTGCAGATGGCGAAGCATCATCACGCCGCAGAGGTGTCCGATATGCAGAGAATCCGCCGTCGGGTCGATTCCGAGATATGCTGTGGTCATCTCCTTACGGAGTTGCTCTTCTGTGCCCGGCATCATCGTGTGAATCATTCCACGCCAGGTGAGTTCATTGATAAAATCCATATTAATATATGTTTATAAGTTTAATAATTTCTTTTTATATATGTCATTATGATGCTCCCTACTGTTTCCAAGGTCTCTTTTGAAATCCCCTCCATATTATCTTCTGAAGTGTGCCAACGGGAGTTAAAACCTTTTCCGGGATGATATTCTATAATATCTATCGTAGGGATGCCGACTTCAATGAGTTTGACATGATCGTCAGTCACGGCTGATTCCACTGTGGCTGGAAATATGTTTCCATATCCCAATTCAGAAGCAATCTCCCATATAGCTGAATTTAAATTGGGAGCAGCTTTTTCCGAGAAAAATTCTTTCGGAAATCTTGCATCTTTCCCTCCTACCATATCAAGGAGAATCGCTTCTTTAGGAGCGTAATTCCTGACGGGTGGGTTTTGAGAAAAATATTTTGTGCCGAGTGCCCATGAATCGTCATCGCCATCGCTTCCCCAATCTTCTGCATCCGTGAGAAGAATGTCTATACCTTTCCGTGGAGCGGATAATTGTAATTGGCGTGCAATCTCAAGCAGGACGCCGACACCGCTGGCGCCATCATTGGCTCCATCGACTGGCTGGTGTCGTTTTTGGGGGTCGGAATCCTCATCTGCCCAGGGTCTGCAATCCCAGTGAGCCAGAAGCAGCAAGCGTTCTTTGGCTTCAGGATTGAATTGCGCAAAAATGTTGCGGGTCTTCAAGGGGGTGCCGTCAAAGGCTGTCAATACGGGCGTTTGATTGATAACGGAAGCTCCATAATTGCTTAATTTCCCGGCGAGCCATTCTCCGGCAAGGCGATGAGCGGAGGTGTTGGGTACGCGCGGACCGAAGTTGACCTGTTTCTCCACGAAAATATATGCCGAATCAGCGGAGAAAGTAGCCGCAATTTCTTGCGTAGAGTTACTATCTTCGGACAATTGCGAATCGGAATTACCGTTGGTGTTGACATTCGCTTTGCAGCCACCCATCAACATTGACAGGGATATCAGAGAACAAAATAATTTTTTCACCCTACAAAATTTTCATTTTACAAAGTTTTCACCCTGCGGGCTTTCATTCTGCAAAGTTAATGAAAATCATTTGATTTACCCACCATTATCCCCAAAACTCAGTCTACGCAGGTGCTTTTTTATGGTAATTCTATTTCGTTGATGTCAATGATATGATGAAGCACGGCATAAAACGCCAGACCTGCCACGGAATGAATGTTGAGTTTCGCGCCGATATTTTTACGATAGGAATTCACCGTGTGAACANNGAGACACATCCTGTCGGNAATCNCCTTTGTCTGATATCCTTGTGCTATNAGACGNAATACCTCTTTTTCCCGATCTGTCAGANTATCCGATNCTTCCTGAGATTGAGGACTCTTATCAGATTCTTTGACGGCACGCTTGCTCCGTAAATCCCGNTCCAATTNTTCAACNTGCGGAAACAGAAGTTGATTCTCTATTTCGNAATGTTCCACCAATTCCTTCTCGCATAACATCAATTGAACAAGAGCGGAGTTAATCATCTCATTATTCTTTTGGCGATATTTATATATAAAGAGTTCTTTCAGGTCGTTGAGTCTACCCGCCATCTCGTCATGTCCGATAGAGAAATCGGTTATCTTGAAGCTGTCGGAGGTCTCCCCCTTCAGAAGATTCTCTATGTAGGTGAAAATATCCGAATCTTCATAATCCATGTGTTTCTTAACTTCGGCGATGTAATTGTCATAGAATTGCAGAATCACTATGGCAATTTCCGGATTCTCAGCCTCATGAATACCCTCAATAAGAGTCTTTTTAATATATGGTAATGTATATTCCAAAAACCGGGAGTGGGATTTTCTAAGATAGCCGATGAGCGACATCAGTGAAATTTCATAACCTTCCCGGCTTTTCCCACTGATAAAGTTTATCACAGCAAGGAATGTATCGGTATGTACCCCATTTTCCCGGCATACAGCATCAACACTCCGGTCGCCAAACCCGAGTGAAATGTCGAATCTGTTGAGCACTACGAGAAGCCGGTTGTTATCTTCTATTACATCCCTGAGGGAGTCATATCGGGTATATGTTCGGGTATTTTTCAGCATAATTGAAACGGGCATTTTTCCCGAAGCAAAGTTAATTTAAATTTTTAGAGCTTGTTCCATAATATTTGTTAAAAATGGGCTGTAAAGTGTAATATTATGGAACAAACTCTACGTCTCACAACCCCTTAAATTAGGGTATTTTTATAAAGAATAGGGGNATTGATAAATTTATGGCTGAAAATCATATCTCAAAAACACTATTATTAGTAATTGACGCGTGGAATAAATCACTCTAATTTTGCACTCAGAAATTTAAATCAAGTTTTATTCACATTAAAATCACTATCAAATGAATTGGAAATTTTACAAATCTTGCATGGCTTCCATGCTTGCTATTCTCTCACTGACAACTATCACATCTTGCAGCAAAGATAAGGATGAAGAGCCTGACGGGGTGCCGGCAGCCAAAAGCATAGCAGGTGTCTATGCCGGAGATATGATATGCTCAGTGATGGGGAATGAATCAACATTTGAAGATATGACCATTTCTGTTACCCCCACGGATGATTCCACAGCTACGATTGAGATCTCAGAATTTGGAGAAGCGCAGATGAAAGTATCGGCAATAACTGTTGCCGGCGTTAAAGTTTCCGGCTCTGACGGAACTTACTCACTTGCCACAACTACTTTCAGCGGTGATATAGGAAACGGCAAAACATATTCCGGCACACTTGAAGGCAACTGTTCTTCCGGCAATCTGACTGTTCGCTTTAACCTCCAATATGGGGCAATGCCGATGCCTATGATTTGCTCTTTTACCGGTCAGAAACAATAAAAAGAGTTTGTAATTAAAGGTTATGACAAAAGAATTACTTTTAATCTTATCTTTGATAAGTGTTATGGTTTTTCCCTCTCATCCGAGGGCTGAATCGGGTGTGCCTCGTGACACCGTAGCCCTCGATGAGATTGTCATAACGGCTACCCGCACCCCCAAGACACTGAAAGAGGTGCCGGTGGTGACCCGCGTAATATCGGAAGATGAAATCCGAAAGACCGATGCTACAAATATTCAGGACCTTTTGACCGAAGAATTGCCGGGATTGGAATTCGGTTTTTCAATGAGTCAGGAGACATCATTGAATATGACCGGATTCGGAGGGAATGCGGTTCTTTTTCTCGTGGATGGAGAACGTCTCGCCGGGGAAACCTTGGATAACGTGGATTATAGCAGATTAAATCTCAGCAATGCCGGGAGAGTAGAGATTGTCAAAGGGGCTTCATCATCTCTATATGGAGCGAGTGCAGTCGGAGGGGTTGTCAATATTATAAGTCGCGATAATAAAGACCCATGGCATGTAAATATCAATTCCCGATACAGAAATGCCGGAAATGAATGGCGCTCCGGTAGGGATATAAGTTTCAATGTCGGAAAATGGAATTCAAATACCGACATTCAATATATGCAAGTGGATAGAATTGAATTGACGGATATCTTCGATACCAAATCAAGCATACATGAGATTTTCGGAGGTAAAACTTTCAATATCAAGGAGCGGCTGACCTACAAGCTCAGCGACAATCTCCGTTTTATTGCCCGTGGAGGTTTTTTTACGCGTGAAAGCAATCGCGCCAATTATGACGACCACTACACCGATTATTCCTGCGGACTTAAGGCAATGGCTGACTTTTCATCTATTCAATCCCTTGAAATCTCTTATAGTTACGACCAATATGATAAATTCCGTTTCGTTAAGGGCAAGAGAACACATGACCATGATTACAGTAATCGGCAGCATATTATCCATGCACTCTATACTCATGGCTTCAACCTTAACAATCTGACGATTGGTGCAGATTTTATGAATGATTATCTCACGACATATCAGTTCACAGGAACAGGATATCACTCACAGAATTCTTTTGATATTTTTGCTCAATTTGATTACAATCCTCTGGAGTGGCTTAATGTAATCGGCAGCCTGAGATATGACTATTTCACGGCTTCCTCCAATAGCGCTCTGACAGGCAGATTCGCGGCAATGTTCAAGCTTCCGTGGATGTCAATCCGGGCTTCATACGCAGGTGGCTTCCGCGCTCCGTCGTTAAAGGAGATGTTTATGAATTTCGATATGGCAGGCATTCAGATGATTTATGGCAACCCGAACCTAAAGCCGGAAAGAAGTAATAATTTCAATCTTGCCCTCGAACGCTACGGCTCTGTATATTCCGGCATTATGCAAGGCTCCTACAGCGTAACTTTATCGGGTTATTATAACCATTATAACAGTCGGATAACTACGACCGATTTCCACGGAAGTGATGATTTGGAAGCCGGAGCAATCTATTGTAATGAAGATGGAGTGCGCGTTGCGGGCATTGATTTTACGTTTCGTTATCGAACTGCTTTCGGCTTGGGCGCATCATGCAGTTATAATTATCTCCACACCGGAGGAAACACTGTGGATTCACAATTCTCTCAACCCCGCCCTCACTCAGCGACCTGGCGGGTGGATTATGACAAAANANTNCACAAATNTTATAAATTCTATGCCNGAATANNGNGAAGANACNNCTCCNAGCCTATTTCNNNATATGAAACAGANGGAGCCTATTCCNTCNNNAAATTCATTCTCCAACAGCAAGTTTGGAAAGGGATAAATGTCAATTTCGTGATTGATAATCTCTTAAATTACAAACCTAAAATATATTATTGGAATACCGCTCCGACCACCGGCACAACCTTTTCCTTAGGCTTATCCCTTGACATTGATGCTTTTTTCAAGAAATAATTAATCATGAAACTTTCAAAGAAAAGAATTATAATTTTCTCATGTTGCTGCGCTATATTGATTGGAGCGGCTATTCTGCTATGGAATATTTTTGCAAGCCCGACAAAAATCGCTTTTGTAAATTATCAAGCCATAACACTCGGACAGATCTCAAAAGCCAACGACAACCGATTTGTCAAGATAGAGGAATTACCCGTTGAAGAGTTGGATAAGGCAAAGAAATATGATATGGTCTTTGTCATCGGAATGGGATTGCGAATCACCGATGAGCAACGCCAAATCCTTTTGAATGCTGCTGAAAAGGGTATTCCGGTGTTTACTACGGCTGCCACTAATCCTCAAAACCTCATTATGTCTGTGGATTCTGTTGATGCCGTATTCCTGAAGCAATACCTTGCCGGGGGGAAAGCAAATTATAAGAATTTGCTTAGGTATGTACGCAAATTTATTGATGGAAAGAGAATGTTTGTTAAAATGCCCGAAGACCCAGTCGGAAGCATTTCATCTCTTTTATATTATCCCGGCGATGAGGAACAGAATTTCAACTCAGTGGCTGAATATGAGAAATTTCTTCAAAAACAAAGGAAGTCAGATGGGAGAAACGGGAGGGTTATCCTGACCGGACAAATGGGGGTGGCGGACACTCTTGTGAGCAAACTCGAAAAGGGGGGCTTAGTGGTGTATCCGGTAAATTCCATTCAGCAATTTATTGCCAACGGTCATGCTGATTCTGTTGGAGCTTCCGCCGTTATCAATATGGCTCACGGGAGATTGGGAGATATGGTGGTGGAGTATTTGCAAAATAAAAACATACCTCTTTTCTCTCCCCTGAATGTAAATCGCGATTATGAGGAATGGATGGAAGATAAGATGGGCATGTCAGGAGGTTTTCTTTCTCAAAGTATAGTTACACCCGAGATTGACGGTGCGATTCGNCCTTTCGCATTATTCGCGCATTNTAAAGGTAAAGACGGCTTGCCGCATGTTGNNGCAATACCGGGGAGGGTGGANNATTTTGTTGAAACGGTCAAAAATTATATCTCCCTGCAAACGAAGCCGAACAAAGATAAGAAAGTCGCAATAGTCTATTTCAAGGGTCCGGGGCAAAATGCTCTTGTGGCGGAAGGGATGGATGTGGCTCCATCGCTTTTCAATCTTCTGACCCGAATGAAAGAGGAGGGTTATAATGTAGGGAACCTGCCTGGTAGCGCCGAGGCTTTGGAAAGACTAATCAACGATGAGGGGCGCGTATTTAATCAATATGCTGCCGGAGCAAAGGCTGATTTCGTAAAAAATCATCAGACAGAAACCATCTCTAAGGATGATTATGAAAAATGGAGCGCAACCTCACTCTCCGACAAAATGCGCAAAGATATAAATTTAGTGGATGGCGATTTTCCCGGACATGGATTAAGGACTGTCGATAACAATCTGGCGCTTGCCCGCCTGAGATTTGGCAATATTGTCTTGATTCCTCAAACGGCAGCAGGACTCGGAGATGATGATTTTAAAATTGTGCATGGCACTGATGCCGCACCTCCTCATAATTATGTGGCGGCATATCTTTGGGCGAAGCACGGGTTTGGCGCAGATGCCCTGATTCATTTCGGCGCGCACGGAAGTCTGGAGTTTACTCCCCGAAAACAAGTGGCTCTCGGCAGCGAAGATTGGTCTGACAGACTTGTGGGAACCATGCCGCATTTCTATGTTTATTCCACAAGTAATGTAGGTGAGGCTATGACCGCTAAGCGCCGTTCTTATGCCTCGATTATAAATTATCTTACTCCCCCCTTNAAAGAGAGCGAAGTAAGGNGNATATATAAAAATCTGAGTGATGCCATNAACCTTTATAACAAAANTGCAGATGCCGATAAAGTTGATAAAACAGCTTTAACCGGAGCATCTCTNGAAGTAAAGAAATTTGCCGTAGAACTCGGCATCCACAGAGAACNTCGCCTTGACAGCGTATTGTCGAAGCCTTATACNGAAGATGAAATAGCCCGGATTGANAATTTCTCTGAAGAACTCGCTAATGAAAAAATTACGGGAGCACTTTANGTCATCGGNAANCNTTATTCCGAGCAGGNTTTGNATTCCACGGTGTTTNCAATGACTGTGGNTCCGGTGGCATACAGTCTGTTTCAACTTGATAAGTTAAGGGGTAGAACTCATATTGATTACGATCGTCAGCGCGGACGTTTAACACAAGTATATGGCTCACTGGCACACACCCTTGTCAATTCCATTTTGACTTCTCAACGCACTGTGGATGATAAGGATATATGCAAAGTTGCATCCATATCGCAAGCCGAGCTTGATAGTGCCCGCTTAATAATGCATACTATCTATGATTCGAAAGATCTGCTGTCGCGCATGATGGTGATGGGGTCTTCAGCCATGTCGGCTGATAAAGAATCGATGGCTAAAATTGCCGACCGTCCGAACGCTTCGGCTATGAGGAGAATGATGTCGAAATCCGGTATGTCGCCGGAAAAGGCATTGGAGATGGCTCGCAAGATGGGCGCTGATGAGGCGGCTCTAAAGAAAATGCAAGCTGCCATGCAAAGCAGATCTATGGGCGGCAAAGTGAAACCCGGAAATAAGGAGGGGATGCCAGGCGCAATGATGAAACAACCGGACTTTTCACAGAAGCAAATTGAGTTTGCTACAGCCATATTGGAAGTGGAAAGAGCTTTAAAAAATATCAATAATTATAAATCCGCATTAAAACTCAGCCCCTTGGCAGAACTTAAATCTATTCTAAACGGACTTAACGGGGGCTTTATTTCTCCGACTTCAGGAGGAGACCCTGTGTTGAATCCCGATATCCTTCCCACCGGAAGGAACCTCTTTGCCGTCAATGCAGAGGAAACCCCTTCTTTAGTGGCATGGAAAAAAGGGAAGGTTCTCGCTGATAACACAATCGCGATGTATCGTAAGGGGCATGGGGATTCAATCCCCCGAAAGGTCAGTTACACGCTTTGGAGCAGTGAATTTATCGAGACGGAAGGCGCCACAATCGCTCAAATACTTTATATGCTCGGAGTAGAACCTGTTCGCGATCCGTTCGGTCGCGTCACGGACCTGAAGCTCATACCTTCAAAAGAATTGGGAAGACCCAGAATCGATGTGGTGGTGCAGACTTCGGGTCAATTGAGAGATTTGGCGGCATCGCGCCTCTTTCTGATTAGCCGGGCTGTGAGAATGGCTGCTGAAGCAGATGATAAAGAGTATCCGAATTATGTCGCTGAGGGAGTGCTGGAGTCTGAAAAACACTTGGTAAAAAAGGGTGTCTCACCTAAAGAAGCTCGCTCTTTATCCCATGAACGTGTATTCGGAGGAGTTAACGGCAATTATGGAAGCGGCATTCAAAGCATGGTAGAAGCCGGCGACCGCTGGGAAAATACATCGGAAATTGCCGAAACCTATCTTCACAATATGGGAGCTTTGTATGGAAGCGAAGAGGATTGGGAGAAGATGCAGGATTACGTCTTTGAAGCCGCCCTGACAAGCACGGACGTAGTGGTGCAGCCTCGACAAAGCAACACTTGGGGAGCTCTGAGTCTTGACCATGTCTATGAATTTATGGGAGGGTTGAATGTGGCAGTGGAAAATGTAACCGGTAAAACCCCGGATGCTTATCTCAGTGATTATCGGAATCGCAATAATGTGCGCATGCAGGAAGTGAAGGAAGCGATCGGAGTGGAGAGCCGCACCACGATTCTTAATCCAAATTATATTAAAGAGAAAATGAAAGGGGGTGCCGGGGATGCTTCCGGATTTGCCGAGATCATTCGCAATACATACGGCTGGAATGTTATGAAGCCGGATGTTATTGACAATGAGCTCTGGAATGATATCTACGATACTTACGTTAAGGATAAATATAAATTAGGGACTAAAGAATATTTCACATCCAAGAATCCCGCAGCGATTGAGGAGATGACAGCCGTGATGCTTGAGACGATTCGCAAAGGAATGTGGAACGCTTCTGACGAACAAATTAAAACTCTTGCCGACCTTCATACGGAGGTTGTGAATGAATATATGCCGAGTTGTTCGGGCTTTGTATGCGATAATGCCAAACTTCGCGACTTCATATCATCGAAAGTCTCCAAAGAATCTGCGACTCAATATAACAAGAATATCGGCTCAATCCGCGCGGAGAATATCAGCGATAATGCCGAAGGGCAAGTGCTGCAGAGAGAGGAGCTGAATGCTTTGGATAAGACCACAAATCATATCAATGGAATCATTATAGGCGTCAGCGTCGTGATAGCATTGGTATTGATNGCGATTTTCATTAGAAAACGCAAAAATCAAATTAAAGGAGAGGATTAATAATGGAGATTCTGATTGTCATAATAATGATTTTAACCGTAGTCAGCACATTGTTGAAACTAACTTATCTACCCGCATGGGGGCGCCCGGTTGTTGGGGTAATATGCGCTATCTCCGTTGGGCTTAGTTGGGAGTTGGCTGCCGGTCAATCAAAGACACAGATAGACGATNGGCTCCAAAATCCTGAAATGATGCTTGATGTTTCAGTCCTGCTTACCATTGATGTGGCTTTGCAAATTGCATTCTGTATTCTCTCGGCAAAAGTTATTTCGCATGAAAAACTTTCCATGGTTGAAAATATCAGTCGCTTATTAACCTTATGGATGCCCGGCATCTTGATTTTTCCCGTTCTTTTTGCGTTATTGGTAGAAGTTATTTTCTCCTTTCCCGGAATGGACTTCGCTACGACAGCGTGGGGTTTGGCTCTTTTCGTCTTATTTGCTTTTATAGGTCTCCCCTATCTGTTTAAATTTATTATTCCTGAAACGGACATAAGACTGGAACTTCTCTTCATACTCAACGCTATGATTGCTTTGCTCGGAATTTTAGCCACTGTGAATGGCAGAACGGCTGTGGAGGGAACTGATAGCATAGAGTGGGCACCTTTAATAACTGTAGCAACGGTTCTGTCGGTGGGCATTATTGCAGGCTTTTTAATTTTCAAACGAAATAATAACAAAAAAATCAAAATATCAAATGAATGTAATTTCTAATATCCTCTATTGGATTTCCACCGGATTGCTGGTGCCGGTCATCGTGTTGCTTATATTCTTTTTCATCCGCGCTCTTATATTGATTGGGACCTTCTTCGGACAATTTTTGCAACACAAAAAAGCGGTAATACCTTTCTGCAACGCCATTGAGCATCTTACTCCGGATAATTATTCCGATTTTGCTGAATCTCTACCGGGAAAGCCGAAAAACCTGATGACGGCAGTTGCAAAGCAGATTGTTGCTGCCAATGGGGAGGGGGCAAAAACGGAGTTGCTGCTTTCTGAATATGAGATTGAAACATCAAAAGAATTATCCACTGCAAAAATGCTGACCAAGATGGGTCCGATTCTCGGATTGATGGGAACATTGATACCGATGGGTCCTGCTTTGGTGGGTCTTTCAACAGGTGACATAGCCTCGATGGCGTATAATATGCAGGTGGCGTTTGCCACAACCGTTGTCGGACTTGTGGTCAGTGCAATAGGTTTTTTGATTCAGCAAGTTAAGGAGAGGTGGGCGGTGAAAAACATCACAATGCTTGAATATCTGGCGGAAGTAACTAAAATTACTGATAAAGAGTCATGAGAAACAGACGTATATTAGGGAGTCGTGAAGAGAATGATCCGATGAGTGTCGTGAGTAATCTTTTTGACATAGCTATGGTGTTCGCAGTGGCGTTGATGGTGGCATTGGTGAGCCGATATAATATGACGGAAATGTTTTCGCAAGAAGATTTCACAATGGTGAAGAATCCCNGNAAAGAGAATATGGAAATAATCACAAAAGAGGGTGAGAAGATAAATCGTTACACCCCTTCGGAAGAGCAAAATGCATCAGGCAATAAAGGGAAACGAGTCGGGGTAGCCTACGAACTCGAAAACGGCGATATCATCTATGTCCCCGAATGATACTTTAATAAAAAAAGGTCTGATTCATGGCGGTTTGTCAGGAATCAGACCATTTAAAAAGTACCTAATACAATCTTTTTAACTAATAAAATTTCCGGGTTACCAATAAAAACCTACTTAACTAATAAAATTTCTGATTCTGATTTTAACTAAATTTTTTCAACACAATTTATCATCAACGAAAATTAACCTTTCTTGATATCATTCCATCGGAAGTCCGGAGGGTTATGATGTGAATACCCGACAGTTCAGTGGGAATGCATCCGGATTCATTATGGAGAGTCCTTTCTATCAATTTTTCACTCGCTATATTATATACCGACAAAATTGCCGGATTCCTGACATTATTAAATTCGATATTTTTGCCGACCACCGATATCTTATTTTCTTCTGAGTCCGGAATTATCTCATTCACTCCTGCTCCTGAATTGCTGACATTCAGATTCCAGGCCTCAACGGATTTAACTTTGTTATCCCCATCAGCAAAGACAGTGGTGTTTTCATTTGTTTTCTCTTTGGCGAAGATTCTTGCAGAGGTCGCCCAGGTGTCATTTATGAAAATATCCAATATGGAATGGTCGAAGAATACGTTTAATTTTATTGTTTCCCCCTTTGCGAGTTGTCTGGGAAGCACACTGTGATAATACCCGTCAAACACTCCGGAGTCATTGATATATCTGTCAACTCCGCGATTGTCGACTACTATTTCGTTTGTGGCGCCATCATAATATATCTTAATTGCAGACACTCCGTCATCAAGGAGTGTAAAACCGCATTTGCCGTTAGTAACCGTAAATTCACCGGATAATTCCACACACCTGCCCTTAATGCCATCTAAGGTCAAATTTCCTGCAAGTATAAATTCTGATTTTGAGAAGCCTGAGGATTCACGCATCTCCTTCAGACCGGAATAGGGTTTTTGACATAGTTTCCCTTCGCTGTCCAGACTCCATTCCCTCGGCAAGGAATAAGTATGCGCATAGCCCAAATCATAATTGACCTGAGAGGGGAGTTTATCCGGCACAATGCCGATCGCAACTGTTTTTCCATCTTTTTGAAAAATTGTGGGAGAAAGCATGCCGAAACCGTCACGCGCGAAACCCGGAAGTTCTATATTTGTGGGCGTGGCTTTGTCGGGGAGGAATGTGCCGTCGGCATTTATTGTTCCGACCCAATATAGGGAAGCCACACCTTTGGCGGTGTTTTGAGGAGTAACCGTAAACAGCCATTTATCTCCCATTTCAGTTACGTTAGGCATTTCCCAGAATGTCCCGGAAGAGGCTGCATTTGCCCCGGTGAAGAATGTCTTGCCATCGTTGCTCCAGCTTCTTGACGAAGAATTATAGGTATGGAGTGTGGTGGTGCCGACTCCGGATTTGCTTGAACCAACGATAATATAGGCTCCATTGTCAGTACGGAAGAAATATGGGTCGCGAAAATCATCTGAGAGTCCGGCAGGTCTTCCGTTTATAACCGGAACGGGCAATTTTTGCCATCCGATTAAATCTTCATCGAGCGGATTTGCCTGTGCGATTACAGCTTTGCCATAATCCACACCTGTATAGATAACCGAGGGTTTCCCTTGAGTAATTTCTTCATCAGAAAAAACGCACCCTGACCAGCATCCTTTCATATCGTAGGAAGTGTCCGGGGTCAGTGCAATCTGTTCTTCCTGCCAGTCATATAAATTTTCACTTGAAAGGTGACCCCAATGAAGGCGTGTCATATACGGACCATTGGCATTCTTTTGAAAAAAGAGATGATATCTTCCGTTGGAATATGTCAGGCCATGAGTCTCATTGGTCCAATTAGCTCCCGGCATGCCATGAAACGCAGGACGCAAAACATCATCTGCAAAACGGGCTGGAGTGACGGTCAGACTGGCTGAACTGTCCGCTTTCCAGGAAGACACGGTTTCTGGTGAAAGGGCTTCATCCCACACCGCTATCTCATCAATGGCTCCATTGAAGGAGGTCAGGCAGAAAGGCCCGCTGTAACGCTCTTTTAAACTGCGGCCTATCCTTAATGTTGAATTTCCTGAGGTCACGTTGCCGTTTGCCTTGGAAGTCGCCACAACTTCTCCATNATTATATNGGGTGNCACTGCGTTTTTCCGCATCCACTACNGCTGTCAGGTAANTCCATTCATATTGCCTGAGCGGCTTGTNGANTCTCATTNCGAGCGGCNAACCGCCTATGNATGTCTTGAANGNATATTTTCCGTCAATACCGATGAAAAAGCCGAACCCCGTCTTTGCTTCTTCATCAAGGCATGATGCAATGGCTGCTTGTTCGGGGGTGTTGACATCAATTTCCACAACGGGATAAGTTTCTATGGCGAATAATACCGATGCCGTCATTTTTTTTGAGCCTGCCGGTATGAATTCTCCTAATTGCGCGTCAATATAAGTGNAATAGNCATNNAAACNCAATGCTTTGCCGTTNGCTCCATCAATATTCTCCGCCGGATTAACACTATTTATTTCGAAAGATTTCNCNGNAACCAAATCCNATATTCTATTTCCCTTGTTATCCATCGAAAAACGTGCAACTTCACGTGCCTGAGCAGACAAAGGTATTAAGAGTGCTAAGGTCAACTGACAAAAACTTCTTTTAAAAGACATGTTATACGTTTATTATTTTTAAGGGCATTCACCGATGACGCCTTTAAGCTGTCGTCGATGAATGATGATAAATAAATTACTTTGAAAAAATTGAATAATTATTTTACTAACGAATAATAATACTCCATTATTTCAAAATTACTTTTTTACAGATTTTATAGATAAAGAGTAAATCAAATATGAATAAAAAAGAGGNTTTTATTGTGACGCAGGGACTTGGCTCCCTACGCCACAATTTATCAATTCCTGTTTTTATTTGAGATAATTCAATATATTGGATGTGAGCTGCTCAATGTTGTGCTGATATGGATTCGCACCGGAATTCTGATTCCATTCGTAGGCGGCAAAACCATTTGCTATGCAACGTCCGTGTTCTGCATTGGAATAGAATTCCACCAAGCCTGCCACGCAATGGTCGCGAACGTGTCCCCAGGTTGCGAGAACAAGAGAGTTCGTCGTAACTTCAAAGTTTTTAATCACGTCTGCCTGACTACCTTTGCCGTAGTTGTTGCAATCCCATAGGCAGTTATGGTCTTCACGGTGACCGGGACCTATCAGAGGAATACTTTCATATCCATATCCGTTGGGATCGGCAAATGTAAGGTTCTTGAAGATTTCATGAGCGGTGCGGTCATAGAATCCCTGGTCTGAACCGTTGCGGAAGTCCCAACCGAGATAAGCGTTGATGGTCCATACGTCAGTGCCTGGCCCTCCAGCGCCATTACCGAATAATGTCGGAGCCATATTGTCTGGTACAAATCCGAGAGGCACCGTGAGTTGGGTTGCCATGTTTGAAAGATAAAGGCTGCCTCCATTTGCTGAATATTGTTTCAACGCATTGATTGTGGCTTGATTTGAAATTTCAGCCGGAAGATTTTCCCAACCGAAAGGCATTCCTTCGCGGTCAATTTCAATCCATAAGACAGGATATAAATCGGCATCAAGGTCTGAGATTTCTGAAGTACGGATTAATTCAGCATCCGCTTGAGCGGCAAACCAGGTTGCGGCTGCGCGTTCATCATCATCCGGAAGAGCTGACACGGAGGGTGCAAGAAGCAGATATGCCATTTTAGGTTTGATGTAGGGCACTTTAACTTTCACTGTTGAGCCTGAAGACATATAGTATGTTTCATAGACAGCCTCGACGGTATAACTCATTTCTTTATCCATCGGCTGACCCTTGAGTTCAAAAGAGTTAACTTTTCCCTCTACGACTGTGGCGGCATCGACATCGCCATCGCGAATAATTCTGACTCCCGTCACCTCATCACTTGAAGGGAGCACCCATGAAAGAGAGACTGTCCTGCCTGATACGGCAGCTTGCAAATCAGTAACTCCGGGGAGTTCCACAACCGGTAGGACTGCCGTGATGGTTTCACCCTCGGAAACATATCCTCCTTCGTATAATACTTTCACCGTATAGTAATAAGCTTCGCCCATCGGCTGGCCGGTAACAGTATATTTGCTTGCCCTGCCTTCCAGGGTTACGGCTGCATCATTGTTGCCATTGGTGATTACCCTTACGCCCGTCACTGTCTTTTCGGAAGGGAGGGTCCATGTTAAATTAACCTTGTAGCCATTGACAGATGCCTTTAGATTGGAAACTTTGGCAAGGTCCGGAAGTTCCGGCATCCCGATAGGGTCGAAATTGGAACATGCGCCTAAAATTACACTTAAAAGAAGCGCCAGCATTCCAAGGGAATATGAATATATCTTTTTCATTTTGCTGTATTTGGAAATAAATTTTTTACTTATAAAGATCGCCTGCGTTGTCAACCTGATTAATAGGTATCGGGAAGTATACCTCGTTTTCTGTCAGGTTGGCTCCCTGATAATAAGGACGGATTTTTGCTTCTGACACATAATAATTATTCATGGTCTCCACTACGTTGCCCCAGCGCACGAGGTCAAACCAACGCAGTCCTTCCATAGCGAGTTCAAGTCGGCGCTCCATGCGCACTGCCTTACGCGCGTAATCCTGATTCCAACCGGTGGCAGGATATTCAGCCACCGCATAATTTGCTACCGTAGGGTTGCAGTCTACGGGTTCATAAGAGGGGTCGACCGAACGGGATGCCTTTCTGCGGATATCATTAATGAGGTTGCGGGCTTCTTCAAGGTTCTTGCCTTGCTCAATGAGTGCTTCAGCTTTCATCAGCATTACATCGGCATAACGGATAAGGATGCAATTAAGAGATGAAGCGCCCCAGGGCACAATGCCCGGCTTTACATAGGGTGATTCGGGAGCCGGATAAGGTTTTTTGCCTGAATATTGTCCATAAAGTTCGAAATTGCGACACCAGTTTTCATTATAGAGATGTGAACGCCAGGGCATGCCTATACGCCCGAGAGTGAAGTCCAGACGGGGGTCAACATTCCCTTCATAGTCTGCTTTGTCTATATTCCCGTCATTATACGAACCGTCAAGATAAGGTAGTCCGTCGGCATCGGTGCGGAATGAATTTACAAGATTTTGAGATGCGAGATAGAAATCGTCTCCATTGCCATATAAGTTGCCTTCCGAATAAGTGCAATTAAGGCAATTGTTGAAGTTGAACTGGTCGGGAGAATTTGCTGACGAGAATTGAATTGCAAGCACTGATTCATACATATTGTTGAATTCCGGCTTCGACATATCCAGAAAGTTGGGATAAAGTGCATATTTGCCGCTTGCGATTACATAATCAGAATATTTTTCAGCCTCGGCCCAGTCGGAAGTAAAGAGGTCGACACGCGCCAGGAGGGCTGCGGCAACATATTTATTGAATCGACCGGGCAATTCCTGATTCTCTGGCAATGCTTCATAGCTGTCACGAAGGTCTTTCTTTACGAAACCGATGATTTGATTGCGTGTATACTGGTCGGCCCTGCATTCACTCGGGTCCAATACTGTTTCATCGAAATATGGGAATTTCTGGAAAATGCGATACATATCAAAATAATAATATGCGCGCAAAGTTTTCATTTCCGCAATGTAAGATGCCTTATTTACATCTGAAATTGACTGTGCGTTATTAATGCCTCTGATTGCAGTGTTGCATCGGCTTATCGAGTAATAATTGTTGCGCCATTTGAAATTGGCAACGTCATTGTCGCTTTGCACATTGCCGATTTCAAGTTGATGGATATAACCTTCCATCGACACTTCTCCACCCCCCTTGAGGGCATCATCCGAGCGAACGTCGAACACCCAGTTGTTGATAGGACCTGCGAATGATTCATTGTTGCCGAAATAGTGACAGAGTAAAGTCGCGTAGGCGGCGGTCATCAGGTCGATGGCTTCATTGTCGCCGATTTGGTCATCGGTAAAGACACCCTGAGGCTTAGTGTCAAGCATATCATTACATGAAGCCATTCCCCATGCCATTGAAGCCATGACTGTCATGCACATTGCGTTTTTTAATATATTTTTTAGAGTTTTCATTTTCTGAATATATAGAGATTACTTATTCCGTTAGTTTAGAACTGAAGGTTAAGACCGATAGTGAAGGTGCGGGGGCGCGGATATGCGCCGTTATCGATGTGAGCGCCATATTCACCGGGGAGGATTTCAGGGTCCAGACCGGAATATTTGGTTATTGTAAACACATTTTCCACCTGGGCATACACATCAAGATTGGTAGCGCCAATTTTGCTGATTATGTGTTTGGGGAGAGAATATGAGAGCCTCAGATATTTCATCTTCATATAAGAGCCGTCTTCAACATAGTAAGTTGAGAAGCGGGATTCATTATTGTCATCGGTGAGTGAAAGAGCGGGCACGTCAGTGTTGGTGTTGGTGGGTGTCCATGCATTCAAAATTCCTTCTCCGCGATTGGTGTTGGCAAGACCGTAGTTCATTGAAAGGAGCTGGCGCTTCATGTGATTATGGATGTCAAATCCGAAATCACCGGCAAAGAAGATATCCAAAGAGAATGCTTTATATTTAAAGCCAAGGTTGATGCCCATTGACAAATCGGGGTTCGGATTTCCGATGATGCAACGGTCGTCGTCGTCAATAACGCCATTGCCGTCAAGGTCACGATAGATTAAACGACCGGGAGCGGCTCCGACCTGAGTGGCGTGATTAGCCACTNCCTNTTTTGNTTGGAAAATTCCGTNGCAAACATAACNGTAATAAACNCCCNTCNNCTGTCCGGGNATAAGACGTTNNTCGCCACCGATAAATTTCTGGCGTGAATTAAGTCTTATAAGTTTGTTTTTGTATTGGGAAAGGTTTACGGAGCCATTCCAGGAGAAGTCGCCGTATTGAGGACTTTGATAGCCAACCGTGATTTCCCAACCGGTGTTTTTCATATCACCTGTATTCAGCCAGATAGCGGCTTTTTCTCCGGCAACGTCAAGTGCCGGCGGAATAGTCAGCATGTCTTTTGTTTTCTTGATAAAATAATCGAAACTAAGATTAAGGGCGCCGTTGAAGAATGCGAAATCCACACCGATATTATTCTGATATGTTGTCTCCCATTTCAAATCCGGATTACCTTTCCAGGAGACTGCATTCGGGTCAAGCGAACCTAATGTGATGCCGGGGGTGGTTGATGAATTCGTTCCGGCAAGGTCGTAGGCGCCATTGCCTGTATTGAAGATATAGGTTGAGTAGGAGGGGTAGAGGGAGGGAATGTTGGCATTACCGTTCTGACCCCATGAATANCGNATCTTCANGTCGTTAAGNANTTNNTTNTTNGGGAAGAANNNNTCNTGAGTGGGACGCCATGCGAGTGAGAATGCGGGGAAGATTCCTGCGCGATGTCCTTTGGCAAAGCGGGAGTTTTCGTCGCGACGGATAGTGAAAGATGCCAGATAGCGGTCCGCATAGTTATAGTCAACCTTTGCGAAGAGTGAGAAAACCGACCATTGAGTCTTTCCGCCGTCATTGTTGCGATAGCCTGAGCCTGAACCGATTTGCATGTAATTGGCGTCTTCAAATGCATATCCCTCGCGTGAAGCTGAAAGGAATCGATAGGTATAGCCGATGGCTTCGGTGCCGAGGAGGGCTGTGAGGTGATGATTTTCGCCAAATGTCTTGTTGTAATTGATTGTGTTGGTCCAGGTCCAGGTGTCACCCTGACCGTAATCATTGCTCATGCTGTTGACATCACCCGGGTTGAAGGAGCGTCCGAGATTGATGTTGAAGTATTGACTATGTTCAATGCCGATGTTTGTCTTAATGTTCAAGCCTTCGATGGGTTTGACTTCAAGATATGCGTTTCCAAGAATGCGCCATGAAGTTGAACTGTTGTCCTTAGCATTGGCAATTGCCTGAACGGGGTTGTTGAGGTCGTTGATGTTCAATTCTTTCGGACGTGTCCAATCGCCGTTGACTCCTTGCACCGGTAAAGCCGGGTGCATGCTCATCGCTGAGAACGGGATGCCGCGGTCGGTGTCGACCTGCACACCGCGATTTCTCCAATATGCCACCATAAGGTTTTCACCGACAGTCACATATTTATTAAAGTCAAAGTGAGAATTGATACGTGCCGAATAGCGGGAATAGAATGTTTCATTGATATTGCCGTTCTGATTGATATAGTTCAAGGAAAGAAGAACGGAACCTTTCTGACCGTTATTGGCAATCGAGGCAGTCAGATTGTTGGTCCACGCCGTGCGGTAAACCTGGTCCTGCCAGTCGGTCTCTGTGGTGGGATAATTGCTGTTACCGTCAACATATTTTTGTAAGACGGGAACTTCACCTGAACCGTATAATATATGGGAAGGTGCGAGATTGGAATTTTTAGATGCCTGCCAATATGCCTGTCCCCATTGTTCGGCTGTGAGCATATTATATCTTTTGGCAATGGTCTGCACGCTTGCTGCATAATTTATATTCACGGTCATCTTGTCACCCTTGCCTTGCTTGGTGGTTATGATAACGACGCCGTTGGCAGCTCTCGAACCATAAATAGAAGCGGAAGCCGCATCCTTGAGAACCTGCATCGATTCAATATCCGACGGATTGATTGCATTGATATTGTCGGTGGGAACACCGTCTACGATATATAACGGGTCATTGCTTGAATTGGCAGTAGACATGCCGCGGACACGAATTGAACCGGTGCCACCCGGTGCTGCGTCGGGAATCACATTTACACCCGGCAGCTTGCCTGCCATGGAGCCCATAATGTTGCCTGAATTTTCACTTAAAGGCTCTTTCATGTTCATCACCGCCACGGCGCCGGTCAGGTCTGCCTTACGAACGGTTTGATAACCTACCACAACAACTTCATTCAGAAGCTCTGAATCTTCCTGTAATGAAATGTTCATTTGGCTTTCAGCCTTTAATATCTGAGTCTGAAAACCAACATAAGAAATTTTTAATTTAGAACCTTCCGGAACCGTGATGACGAAATTGCCGTCAATATCGGTCGGAACACCTAATGATTTTTCAGCTTCTGAGATAATGCTGGCGCCGATTAAAGGCTCGCCGTCAGATGCTGAAACAACGNTCCCATGCACAGTGAGTGTCTGTGCCTGCACTGCTATCACTGCTATGAGCAGCAAAAAAGTACTGAGAATTGCTTTTTTCATGTTATTCTTTCNGTTAAANATTTTTNGCCAAAATTATANGTCTGATAAAAGCAATGTTAGCNCTNANGTTGCATAAGTTATGAAATTTTGAGCATTGCATAAATTTTCATACATTTTGCAACATTTTTAATGTTTTGGCTCATGATGGCCGCCAAAAATTCCGCATTAAAAAAGTCGCTTCCGACAAAGAAGCGACTTTTTTAATTAGAAATTTGAAAAAAACTGTTATGTCTTTTATCACTTCATTCCTAACCGTGACCGCATATCGGATGGCGATTCTCCGAATTGCTCGCGAAATACCCTGGTGAAATAAGCCGGAGTCGAAAATCCGACGGTATAGGCGATTTCGCTCACGGTCTTTTCTGTGTCAGTCAGCAGTTCGCGCCCTTTTGTAACTCTTATCTTCCTTAATAATTCCACGGGGGAATATTGGGTGAGCGCCTTAATCTTACGATAGAATTGGGAGCGGCCGAGACCCATTTTTGAAGCGATGGAGTCTATGTTCAAATCAGGATTAGCCATCTCTGAATTTACAAGATTCAGAAAACGATTATAAAATTCGTTATCTATGTCCAAAGGATTAAGGACACTTGCAGCCGACTCCTCATGCTCAACTTTTACAGGTTNTGCACTCTTCTCTATGCCGAGACCTGCGTCTAATACATTTTTAATACGTTTTCTGTTTTCAATTAAATTCTGACACCGCTTTTTAAGCATCTCGTTATTGAAAGGTTTGGATAAATATCCGTCTGCACCGCTGTCATATCCCTGCATTCTTTGCTCGTCCATGCTGCAGGCGGTCAACATGAGCACGGGGATATGGGATGTCGTGACTTCCGATTTTAATCTCCGGCAACATTCAAGCCCGTCCATAACCGGCATCATGACATCACTGATAATTAAATCAGGCACATATCTGCATGCTGATTTTATGCCTTCTTTACCGTTTTGTGCCTCAATAATCCTGTAATCTTCCGAGAGCANAACCCTAATCATTNTCCTTATGTCGGCATNATCATCAATNNCANGCAAAAGCGGCTTATCATCACTATTATTTGATTTATCCAGATCGATATCGCTCAGTTCGGCATCGATGTCATAATCCGAAATTACTCGCGTAACCTCAGTCTGTGGTTCGGGATTGACATGGAGAATAGGCAGCCTTACTGTAAATTTGCTCCCCTTCCCCAAGACACTTTCCGCTTCAATTGAGCCTCCGTGAAGTTCCACGAATGCTTTTGCAAGCGACAGCCCTATGCCGGAGCCATTGGGATGAATCTTATCAACCTGAAAGAAACGCTCGAAAATGTTGCTCAAATCTTCCACGGCTATTCCCTGACCGGTATCTTCAACAGAAAATTCAAGATTGTNTNCNNNATCNTTTACACATGAATTTTCTCCGAGCATTATTCGGGGTATATTTAAAGGCGTTGGACATTAAATTGAAAAATACACGTTCAATCTTTTCTGTATCCATCGCCATTGTGAACGAGGAATCAAGCGAAATATTAATTTCGAGTTTGATATCGCGTTTGCGTGCAATCGCAGTGAAAGACTCTGTCCAGTCCTTTATTAGTTCCCCGACGTGCACTTCCGTCAAATTCAGTNCCAATTTGTCGNTTTCATATTTACGGANATCAAGAATTTGANTTATAAGTCTGCGGAGTATCTTTACATTNTTATTGGCAATTTTCATTAATGCATGATNTTGCGNCGTAAGATAATCNGCTTCCACNAATTGCTCCACGGGTTNTGCAATTAATGTCAAAGNNGTCCTTAAATCGTGAGANACATTGGTGAAAAACAATAACTTCGATTGTGTGGCGGCATTTAATTGTTCGTTAAGACGTTTTTCAGTATCACGCTGCTGGGCGAGCAACCTGTTTTGTTCCTCAAGTGTCTTCTGATGACGCTTACGCAGCCAGAAAGCTCTCAACAACATAAACAAAAATCCGAACAGCAACACCACAATCGCTATCGAAAAGTAAAAAAGAATCGTTTGTGCGGAATGTTTGCTTAAATAATCGTCAACCTGCGTCTTGAGCAACTGGATTTTTGTGGTCTCCTCTTTCAATGAATTATTCTGCAATAAAAGGATATCTGCATTTGATTGGTCTACTGCAGAAGAGACCGGCAGAAGCGTTTCCTTATTGTAGGGCTTGCCCTCCAGAATAGCCAATGCGGTTCGAATCAATTCATATCCTTCGGTGGGATATAAAAATGTGGCGTCAATCACTCCGTCTGCCACGGCTTTAATCCCTATTTCCGGAGCAGCGTCCACTCCAATCACCTTTACTGATTTTCCCTGTTTCTTTGCCACTTCGGAAGCGGCGATTGCCATGCGGTCGTTGTGGGCATAAATCAGATTTGCCTCAGGATGAACTGATAGCAAGGAATCCGCAACTCTTGAAGCATCTGCATAATTCCAGTTGCCGTGAGCGGAGGCAACAACCTCCAAACCGAGGTTTTTTGCTTCATCTCTGAAGCCTTCGTGACGTTTGATGGCGGGTGTTGAACCCGTCAAACCGTAAATTTCGATAACTTTCCCTTTCTCCCCGATAAGATTGGAGGCATACTGAGCCGCCATCTTTCCTATGCCGTAATTATCCACCCCCTGATATGCCGTATAGGTATCTCCATTAATGTCTCGGTCAAACACTATGACCGGAGTGCCGGAGTCATAAACCTTTTTTATTATTGGTGTGATGGCATCCGCCTCGTTGGGGGCTGCGATAATAATATCAAAATCATTTTCAAGAAAATACTCAATGTCGGCAATCTGCTTTTCATTGCTGTCGTCGGCGGAGCGAATTTCAACTTCCGCTTCAGGATGGAAAAATATCTCCCTGTTAATTTCATCATTCATTTTTTGTCGCCAGTCGTCCTGGCTACACTGAGACACCCCGATGCGATAGTGCTTCTCATTCCTGCNACTTGCCACCGAAGACNCGAGNATGACTCCCANAATATATANTAAGATTCTTTTCATTAAATAAAATTTTTCATGATATATCCGCACTACAAAGATAATGATTTATAAAGATTATTCGTGCTTTTAGTATAAATTATTGACCAATGCAACATTTGTGGTATCAATTGCTCAAATTTTAATATGCTTTTTATGNTTATAATACTACNTTTGCATCAAAATCTCAACTANATAATTTAAAATTAATGAACATGAAAAACAGAATATCCGCACTGATTGCGGCTGTCTCCGTAGCCGGCTTTTNGGNAAGCTNCATGCAGGNAGCCGATGGTATACGTGTAGAACATCTGGGCACCAACAATACTCTTGTGCGCATTGACTCGGTGGCGAAATATCTTCTTTTGCCGGTGCAGGAAGCCTTCGATGACGCTACGGTAAATGTCGTGGCTGACGGAAGATTGGACAAAACAATCAATGTCAGATTGGCAAAATCAAAAGTGGATTATTATGTGCCTTTTGATTTGGAAAGTTACAAAGGGAAAAATGTTGTTTTAAATATACTGACTTCACAAGACAGGTCGACTGTGCGTGAGGCTAAGGAGGATGCATGCTGGAATAATTTTCAGCTTACGGATACTTTAGACCTCACTAATAAAGAAATTTTCAGACCCGCTTATCACCACACACCGCTGTATGGCTGGATGAACGACCCTAACGGAATGTTTTATAAGGACGGCATCTGGCATCTCTATTATCAATGGAANCCCTATGGGTCAAAATGGCAAAACATGACTTGGGGTCACTCCTCTTCCCCCGACCTTATACATTGGAACCATAATCAGGCGGCTATCGAGCCTAACGGTCTTGGAGCGGTGTTCAGCGGAAGTTCAGTGATTGATTCAAACAACAGCGCCGGCTTCGGAGAAGATGCTGTCGTGGCTTTATATACTTCAGCCGCCGCGAGTCAAATTCAGAGTCTTGCTTATAGTCTTGACAATGGCGAAACTTTCAATATTTATCCCGCAAATCCCATAATAACTCTCGAAAGTGAGGCCCGCGACCCCAACATGTTCTGGAATCCCGAAACTAACGAATGGACATTAATTCTTGCTCATGCACTCGATAGGGAAATGCTGATTTACACTTCCCCCGATTTGAAAGAATGGACTCTTCAAAGCAGCTTTGGCAAGGGGCTCGGCGCGCAAGATGGCGTTTGGGAATGTCCTGATTTATTCGAGCTTCCCGTAGACGGCTCAGACCTGAAGAAATGGGTTTTACTCTGCAATATCAATCCCGGCGGACCTTTCGGCGGAAGCGGTGTCCAATACTTTACGGGTGATTTTGACGGTAAAAAATTCATAGTCGACACGGACGCTGACGGAAACGTGCCGACCAAATGGCTTGATTATGGTAAAGATAATTACGCAACCGTCAGCTGGAGCGATGCTCCAGATAATAGACGCACGGTAATCGGATGGATGACCAATTGGCAGTATGCGGCAGAAGTGCCGACAAAGCAATTCCGCTCCGCCAATACCCTCCCTCGCGAGATAAGCCTCTTTAAGGGTGATGATAATCAAATTTACGCCGCCTCAACTCCCTCTCCCGAACTTGCTGCCTTGCGCGGGCAAATCAGCACCAATCTCAAATCAGCAAATGTTAATTCAAAAGGTAAAACCTTTGCTCTTCCGGCAGAAAATAATGGAGCATGCGAAGTGACAGTCGACCTGCAGCCTGTAAAGAACGACTCAATCTCTCTTATTTTCAGTAATGATAAAGGGGAGCAAACGACTCTGACGTATAATCCTGAAAATAAAACCTTATCGTTCGACCGTCGTCAGAGCGGACTCGTAGATTTCAGCCAGGATTTCCCTACAGTAACGACAACACCTACGCAGTCATGCTGATATCATTCTCTCTACTGGGAATCGGCAACGCCATAATGCAAACCTCGCTCAACCCACTTGTAACTAATCTCATCAGCGGCGATAAACTGGCATCAACACTTACCTTCGGTCAGTTCGTAAAGGCCATCGCATCTTTTCTCGCTCCAATTTTGGCAGCCTGGGGTGCGACAACTTATCTTCCCACTTTCGGGCTCGGATGGCGCTCGCTGTTTGCCATATACGCGATAGTAAGTTTCCTCTCCATTTCCCTTCTTGCAGCCACTCCGATTGAAGAGGAGCAACCCGACAAGGCTTCAGGCATAAAAGAAAGTGTGAAATTGCTCAGCCGACCCTTTATACTCCTCTGCTTCCTTGGCATCATGTGCCATGTGGGCATAGATGTCGGCACTAACACCACCGCGCCCAAAATCATCATGGAGCGTCTCGCATTGCCACTTGAAGAAGCAAGTTTCGCCACAGGCATCTATTTCATTTTCCGAACAATAGGATGCTTCCTCGGAGCATTTATCCTTCGTTCGATGTCTCCGAAAATTTTCTTCGGATTGAGCGTTCTGATGATGTTGGCTGCAATGGTGATACTCTTTTTCAGTCATACCCTTTCAGCAATCTATGTCGGAATCGCCCTGATAGGTTTCGGCAACTCGAATGTGTTCTCCGTAATCTTTTCTCAGGCATTGATATCCACACCTAAGGAAAAGAACGAAGTTTCGGGCCTGATGATTATGGGGTTGTTTGGCGGAACAATATTCCCGCTCGCAATGGGATATGCAGCGGATGCCGTGGGCCAAATCGGCGCGGTGACTGTTATGACAGTTGGAGTTATATATCTATTATATTATACCTTAAAAATTAAAAATATCAAATAAAACTCATTTAGTTATGCACGGAAAAGTAATCGGAATGGGAGAAGCCCTGTGGGACGTTCTTCCGGAAGGTAAAAAAATCGGAGGAGCACCCGCCAATTTCGCCTATCATGTTTCGCAATTCGGTCTCCCCGGTTGTGTGGTAAGCGCTATCGGCGATGATGCCCTTGGACATGAAATCATTGAGAATTTTAAATCCAAAGAACTTAATCATCATATTGAAACCGTGCCCTATCCCACCGGCACAGTGCAGGTGGAAATCGACCAGGCAGGAATCCCGCAATATGAGATTAAAGAAAATGTGGCATGGGATAATATCCCTTACACCGACAAACTTGAGGAACTTGCAACGCAAACACGTGCCGTATGCTTCGGCTCTCTGGCTCAACGCAACATCGTTTCCCGTGAAACAATCAACCGTTTTCTGGATGCAATTCCTGCAGAGAATGACCCGCTGATTGTATTCGATGTCAATCTCCGTCAGGGATTCTATAATAAAGAAATCCTATGCAATTCAATGAAGCGCTGCAATATCTTGAAAATAAATGATGAGGAACTCGTCACGGTCAGCAGAATGTTCGGTTATCCCGGTATTGACCTTCAGGACAAGTGCTGGATTTTACTCGGAAAATACAATCTGAAGATGTTGATTCTTACTTGTGGAATAAACGGCAGCTATGTTTTCACTCCGGGACATGTGTCTTTCCAGCCAACTCCAAAAGTCGAGGTGGCAGACACTGTCGGAGCCGGTGATTCCTTTACCGCAGCCTTTATAGCGAGCATATTGAAAGGGAAATCGGTTGAGGAGGCACATTCGTGTGCGGTGCGCACTTCTGCTTTCGTATGCACTCAAAAAGGTGCTATGCCTGAACTCCCTTCCGACCTCACCGCCTGACTCCCCGCCAGACCTCCACACATCACTCACAGCTGCTCGAAATATCCTTCCGTATTATTAGTATAAGTTTAATACAAACGCATTCTGATAGGATATGACAGAGCGGGTGCCTATGTTCTCAAGCCCTTTCATTTGCAGATGATAAAACCCCCGCTCCGAGATGGCGCGAGGGTTTGTTGTTATGGGATATCCCATATTAAAATACGCAAGATTCTGTGTGTTTTACATGGGTTTTACCAACTCAACACGGAGGCCAAGCGCATCAGCTATACGACAGAACAGCCCGATACCCGGCTCAATGACTCCACGTTCTATCCGGGAAATATAGGTCTTGTTTGTTCCCACTCTCTCCGCCAATTCTGATTGAGACATCTTCTCATGCTTCCGAGCCTCCATTACCATCTGCCCCATGCAATAGGCGTATGCCTCACGGTTGAACTCCTCCCTTTCGGGTGTTCCCTGCTTACCATATTTTTCATCAAGGATTGCATCAAAACTCCCTATCTCATTTCTTGCTTTCATAATATTCCTTTTTAATCTGTATTGCTTTCTGAATCTCGCTTTCGGGTGTCTTCTGCGTTTTCTTTTGGAATCCATTGAAAAGCATAATGACATTGCCCTCATCAAAAATAAAGAACGCACGATATATATTGCCGTTGTGTTCGGCTCTCAGCTCATAGATGCCATCTCTAATCAATTTGATAAACTTCTTACTTAACCTCTCTTGCATTTTAAGCATAACAAGTGAGTAATCAAATTTCTTTTGCGCCCCACTGTCCAAAGACCGATAGAATGACATGAAGTAATCACGGAAATATAATATTTTGCGTTCACCTTTCATGTAGCAAAGGTAATAAAAGTTTACAAATAAAACAACTTTATCAAAAGAAATTATTTAAAGAACAGAATTTTTTACCAACTGCCCTAAGATTTAAAGCCTAAGTCGAGGTAAAAAAAGACTCCCGACATAGCCTCAAATACGTTGTAATGCCGGAAGTCAACTTAATATTGAGCTTAACACCCGAATCTGCATCTTTCGACCGATTTGTGAGCGTGGCTCAATCTCCTACTTCCGAACCTGCCGCTTACAAGGAATTGCCCCCAATGTGACAGACAT
>WFMC01000079.1 GCA_009177205.1 Bacteroidales bacterium | reverse complement strand
GGGTATTTTCCCGACTGTAATTGCCTTGATAGCCAGACTCTAATTTTAGCTAGGAAGTGAGTTGCTTGACATAATCAATTTTGGCTTCGATTGAGGTTGTTTTGATGGATTGTTTCTGTTCTTTATATTCTTCAGAAGGTTTAATATCGGGGTCGAAAAAGAGGTAGGAATCGCGATAAGTTTTATCATTCGGACCTCCCCAATAATTATAAGCGAGCATGACGTCAAGGGTATGGTTTTTCTCCCATTCTCTCTTATAACCCAATTCCGCGTGAGCACTTGAATTGCGCGACCAATTATCATTATATGAATTATTTGAACTCCAATGGTTTGAAATAATATTAGTATGATAGTCTGTGGTGTTGTAGCCCCAACGGCGTCCGAACATTCCGAAAGCGTTTAAATAGAAATGGTCTTTACTACTGAGATTATAAGTTGCTCCGGCGCGTAAAAAAAGGTTGTTGCCATGATTTCGGCGTTTCCCTTCAGAGTTAAGATACTCACCATTTTCATCGTAATTTCGATAAGATTTGGAGCCTCCGGTGTTATGACGCATACGGAAGCCTACACTCGCGTATGTTTCCCATTTGGATGAATTATAATTGAAATTTACCCCGACATTCCCACCTCCTTTAATGTTGGCACCTAATTCAGCTGAACCGAAATAGCCGCCTCGGCGATCTTTTTTCAAAACGATATTTATGATGCCGGAGGTGCCTTCCGGACTGTATTTAGCGGAAGGATTGGTGATAACTTCTATGCTTTCGATGGTTTCACCTGGAATTTGTTCGAGTATCTGCGCTCTGTTATCGGCTGTTAATCCGGATTCTTTTCCGTTGATCCATATAGTTACGGAAGAATTTCCTCTCAAAGACACCTCCCCATCTTGGTCGACTTCCACAGAAGGTATAGATTCGAGCAATTCAGATGCGGATTGACCTGAAGCCGCGATGTTGGAATCAACTTGGAAAACTTTTTTATCAAGTTCGAAACGCATTTGAGATTTCATTCCTTCCACCACAACTTCCTGAAGAACTTTAGTATCGTCTGTTAATTTTAAATCACCAACCGACACATTTTTTCCTGTTATTGTAACGGGTCGTTCCTGATTGATAAGACCGACAGAAGATATTCTCAAAATATATTTTCCGTCTTTGACGTTTGAAAGTGTAAAAGTGCCGTCAAGACCTGTTTCAGTACCTATGGTAGTAGGTTTACCTGCAGTTGTAAGAAGTTGAACTGTAGCAAAATCAATTGGCTCTCCGGATGCTTTCGAAATAGCTCTTCCTGTTATTGTGCCATCTGCGAATACAGCAAAAGTAGATAGATTTAATAAAGAAAAAGTCAGTAAAAAATTTTTCATTTTTCTGATAAAGAAGTACTTAATAAGCTNAGNNAAATATGGTATACAAATTTTAGANTTAATAACATTNAAAAGGTTTAATNAGAATAANTATTNNTCTTTCTANTAAATTGATAAAGTATCCANGAANTNCAGTATTTGAAATTCATNGATACTTTATCTTAATCTCATTAAATCGTATAATTATCTACAAAGAGTCGCAATGAAAGAATCTGAATAACCTAATTTTGTTGCAACTTCTTTCACCTACATTCCGCAGTCAATAAGTTTCTTTACTATATCTTTTAACATTCTGTTTTCACCTTCTTTTATTCCTTCCTTGCGTTGGATTTTTCCATAATATTCCATTCCGAGCCGGTCGTCTTCAAGTTTCATTCGGGATTGACCGTATGTTACCACCTCCTCATTCACAAGATGAGAAAGGTCTGCTGCTTCAAACAAATCATCAAATATTGGAAGCTTTCTATCCATAAGCAGGGTTGATAATAATTGCGAATATAGCAAATTATAAATTTATTTGCAAGAACCCATTACATAATAAACAAATAATTTTAAGTCAGGACTTGGCATAAACATTTTTGAAACATGAGAATGTTAAATGGAAAAATATTATTAATTTTGCGATTTGAAATAGAGATATAAGAAACAATAATAACTACTAAAGAATATTAAGGAAAAAAGATGAAAGCATACGTATTCCCGGGACAAGGCGCCCAATTTGTAGGAATGGGTAAGGATTTGTATGATAATAATCCTGAAGCTCGCGCAATGTTTGAAAAAGCCCACGAGGTGCTTGGATTTAGAATTACAGATTTAATGTTTGAAGGCACAGAAGAGGATTTGAAGCAGACCAGTGTAACGCAGCCTGCCATATTCCTTCACAGTGTTATTCTTGCAAAATCTCTCGGTGATGAATTCAAACCTGACATGGTGGCTGGTCATTCACTCGGTGAATTTTCTGCACTTGTGGCAGCCGGAGCTTTGAGTTTCGAGGAAGGCTTGAAATTGGTTTCCAAACGTGCTCACGCCATGCAGAAAGCCTGCGATATTAAGCCTTCAACAATGGCGGCGGTTCTCGCACTTCCTGATGAGAAAGTTGCGGAACTATGCGAAGAAGTTGACGATATCGTAGCTCCCGCAAACTATAATTGTCCCGGACAGGTAGTAATCTCCGGCACAATGGAGGGTATTGATGCAGCATGCGAAAAAATGTTGGCAGCCGGTGCAAAACGTGCCCTTAAACTNAAAGTANGAGGCGCGTTTCATTCGCCATTNNTNGCTCCCGCTCAAGAGGAACTCGCGGAGGCTATTGAGGTAGCTGATTTCAAGACTCCCGTCTGCCCGGTTTATCAGAATGTTGATGGCAAGCCCCACACGGATCCGGCTGAAATTAAAGCTAATCTGATAAAGCAATTGACTGCCCCCGTGCGTTGGACTCAAGATGTTGAATCAATGGTAAAGGATGGAGCTGATGNATTTNTAGAATTAGGTCCGGGCAGCGTGCTTCAAGNTNTTNTCAAAANGATTGCAAAAGGTGTGGTAANNNCCGGANTGCAATAAANACGATAATTTTTACAGGTAAAATATGAATATAGCAATTGTAGGTGCGTCCGGAGCCGTAGGACAAGAGTTTCTACGTGTTTTGGACGAGCAAGATTTCCCGATTGACAATTTGCGTCTTTTCGGTTCGGAACGCTCCGCCGGGAGTAAAATAAAATTTAAAGGGGAGGAATATACGGTAGAACTCCTCTCTGAAGATTCTGATTTCAGTGGTGTTGACATAGTTTTCACCTCTGCAGGTGCAGGGACGTCAAAAAAATATGCGGATGTTATTACGCGCCACGGCTCCGTTATGATTGACAACTCTTCCGCTTTCCGAATGGATGATGATGTTCCCTTGGTAGTGCCTGAAGTTAATCCGGAAGATGCATTAAATCGTCCGCGAAACATTATTGGAAATCCAAATTGCACCACAATTCAGATGGTGGTGGTATTGAAGCCTATTCATGATTTGTCACCCATCCGTAAGGTCAGGGTTGCGACATATCAGGCAGCTTCCGGNGCCGGTGCATNTGCAATGAAGGAATTGGAAAACCAATATGTTGAGTTGATTGAGAATAAGAAACCTACGATTGAAAAATTTGCGTATCAATTAGCATATAATGTTATTCCTCAAGTGGATATTTTCATGGAGAATGATTACACTAAGGAGGAGATGAAAATGTTTAATGAAACACGCAAGATCATGCATTCAGACGATATCAGTGTGTCTGCCACGTGTGTTCGCATCCCTGTGCTCCGCGCCCATAGCGAGGCTATATGGGTAGAAACCGAGAGTCCTTTGGAATTATCAGCTGTTCGTGAGGCATTTGAAAAAGCGCCGGGATTAGTGGTTTGCGATAACCCTGCCGATAAAGTTTATCCGATGCCTTTGGAGGCAGCCGGCACAGACCCGGTGTATGTCGGCAGACTCAGAAGGGATATCGCCGACGATTGCGGATTAAGCTTTTGGGTTGTGGGCGACCAAATCAAGAAAGGTGCTGCCTTGAATGCCGTTCAGATTGCCCAATGGCTTATAACAAATGATCCAAAATTGAAAAAATAAATAATGTTTGATAAAGGAAAAGAATCTGCTTGAAAAACAGAGCAGGTTCTTTTTATATTTAAATCCCATTTTTAAATCATTCATGCTTAAATTTTTAGAGATGCATAATGCTATCGGCTTGTTGCTCGGTCTATGCAGTTTTTTGATAATAGGACTTTTTCATCCTCTCGTTATAAAAGGAGAATATTATTTCGGGATAAAGTGTTGGATAGCATTTTTTATTTTTGGAATAGCCGCGANGAGGTTGCNTCTTNATTANTTTNTGATTTNTTTTTTNAAACCNTATTGGNAGTATTTAGCTTTTTCTTCATTTTNGAGTATTTTCGAGGTCTTTGAGCAGAGGAAAAGGGTGGAAAGAGGATGGTTTCCTAAAAATCCGAAAAGGGAATAAAAGTGTAAGATCGCCAAGAACTCCGGATATTAAGCAGCCGGGTCAAAATTTTATTGACCCGGCTGCTTAATATATAATAACGTAAGTTTATTTAACTCTCTTGGAATCCCAAATCAGATATATTATCAGCATAGCATAAGCGCAACATCCGAGTATTTGAGTCAAACCCTCTGAAAGAGGATTTACATACTCAAAACCGGCGAAGCGTGTGATGGCAGCGAAAACGCCAAACAATGCTCCACCTGCAATCAAGCCGCTGGAAATCAGCGTGCCTCTGTCGCGACGTTTGTCGCAAATCTCTTTGTTCTTCGAACTGTTGCTTACAAAATATGCGATTGCACCTCCTACGAGCATCGGAGTGTTGAGCGACAACGGAATGAACATACCTAAGCAGAAAGCCAAAGCCGGAACTCCAAGCCAATTAAGGATTGCAGCAAGTATGGCACCAACCATGTAAAGAATCCATGGCGTGTCTCCACCCATCATAAGAGGCTCGATAACCTTAGCCATAGCGTTTGCTTGAGGCGCAACAAGCGCATTCTCTCCCGAGAAGCCATAAACTTGGTTAAGCACCATAATCACACCCCCTACGGTAGCTGCAGAAGCGAGTGTGCCAAGGAATTTCCAACTCTCCTGTTTTTTCGGAGTGCTTCCGAGCCAGTATCCTATTTTCAAGTCTGTTACGAAGCCTCCTGCCATTGAAAGTGCTGTGCAGACCACGCCGCCGATGACCATTGAAGCCACAATTCCGCTTGTGCCTTTAAGTCCGATAGCGACGAAAATTGCCGAAGCAATAATAAGAGTCATCAAGGTCATACCCGACACCGGATTTGAACCTACAATGGCTATAGCGTTTGCGGCAACTGTGGTGAATAGAAAAGCTATAATCACCACTACAGCCCATGCTATAATAGCCTGCCAGAAGGTATGGATTACGCCAAACCAGAAGAAGAGAAGCACGGCGGCAAGTGCCAGAACAATGAAGAATACAATATGCTTCATTGAAATATCCAATTGCCAACGCACTTCTTTAGCTGCAGAAGATTTCCCTTTAAGTTCTCTGCCAGCCAATCCTACAGCCTGCACAATAATATGCCNTGNTTTNNTAATNCCGNTGACNCCTNCCATTGCANNGNNTCCGATGCCAATCATGCGGGCATAATCGCGGAAAATCATGTCGGGATCCATTGCCAACATTTCCGGCGAACCGTAGGTGCCCATGAGCGGAATTATTATCCACCACACGAAGATGGATCCGGCGAAAATCACAAATGCATATTTAAGACCGACGATATAACCCAATCCGAGAAGAGCCGCACCTGTGTTGCAACTCAACACCAGTTTCGTCTTCTCCACGATAGTTGTTCCCCATGCAGAAGCTGTAGATGTAACTGTTTCAGCCCACCAGCCGAAGGTTGCCACGAGATAGTCATAGATGCCTCCGATGAGAGATGCGATAATCAAGGTTTTGGCTTGACTCCCTTCTGATGAAGCTGAATTGCTTTGTGCTGAAATGAGCACTTGTGTTGTAGCTGTTGCTTCAGGGAAAGGATACTTGCCGTGCATATCCTNTACGAAANATTTGCGGAATGGGATNAANAAAAGNATACCGAGAATACCACCTAATAGTGAACTCAGGAATATCTGATAAACCTGAACGGTTATATCCGGATACTTAGCTTGAAGTATAAATAGGGCAGGGAGAGTAAAAATTGCACCCGCCACAATTACTCCGCTACAAGCGCCGATTGACTGAATGATGACATTCTGACCTAAAGCATTCTTTTTGCCTAAAGCATTTGAAAGTCCTACGGCAATAATTGCAATAGGGATAGCAGCTTCAAATACTTGACCCACTTTCAGTCCGAGATAAGCCGCCGCAGCACTGAAAATAATCGCCATCACCAAACCGGTAATGACAGAATAGGGTGTAACCTCTTTCTGATCATGGGCAGGCGACATCACCGGACGATACTCTTCGTCCTGACCCAATTCACGGAAAGCGTTTTCCGGCAGTCCTGTAGGGGTCATAATGGTTTCTTCCTGTTCTTTCATTTTATTATGTTGTTAGATTAGTTATTTNNATCTTTCNTTCATCCGNGGGAATTCATGNAATCTTTTAGGTTATGAATGGGAATTCCGCAGACAAAAAGCGAATTTAACAAATTTTTAAGATTCTCCCAAATTAGTTTTACGGAATAGATAAAAATTATTTCACCGGAAGTGTGGGATTAATAAAAAATACTTTTTCCGTTGCGCGCGTAATGGCGGTATAAAACCAGCGGTAAAATGTTTCATCCATTGCTGCGGGATCAATTCCCGACATATCAATGTAGACATGGTTCCATTGCCCTCCTTGAGCTTTATGGCATGTGATGCAATAGCCATACTTTACTTGAAGTGCGTTATAGAAAGGATCTTCCATTATAGCCTTAATCCTTTCCGACAATTCCCCATCCTGCTCGGCAAGAACATGAGTATAGAAACGATCCATTTCCTCGCGAGGAATAGATGGACCCTCAGACGTAAGACTCCGAAGCATAATCTTAGCGGATAAAGGATTGGGAGATGCCGATAACTTGAGTTCAACCTCGGTAAAATAACGTCCATACATTTTTTCTGTTTTGCCAACCCATTTCACTTCAGCCAGTTCTCCGTTGGCGATAAAAGTATCAATATTATTTACTTTGCTCCAGTAATAATCATTTTTAGCCACTATGAGTCTGTCGCCACTCTGAAGGTGCGTCTCAGCCATCATGACAGTGTTTCGGATAGCATGATTATATTGATTTGCGCGATAATTTGAGCGGGTAATAATTATGGTATTGTCAATCCCGACTTCCGACCATGAATCTGAGAGCTTGTCAGCCAAATCAGCACTTGATATCACCTCTACGTCCGGAAANCCTTNCGAGANAATGGCGGGGTGCATTCCTGTGACCGGGGCAAAAATTAATTGTCGTAAATTGGTGGCATTTAGANGTATTCCCGANNCTTCCGNNNGGCGCATAGGCNAGTCGAGGGTAAAATTGAAAGGGGTAAGCCCTAAATTTCGAATAACGTCAGGATTCATGGCCGGAGAATCGTGCATACCTATGGGTGGTAATTGAGCTATATCCCCCACAAAAATAGCAATGCAACCCGGAGCGGAATAGATATATTTCAATAATTTGAAAAGAAGAGAGGAACCCTTGGAATTTGCATCCGGAATCAGAGAAGCCTCATCAATGATAAAAAGTGTATCTTTTGAATTGTTTGGTGCCACAATGAATTGAGCCGAGAGGTCTTGTGCAACAGGCCGAAATATTCTCCGATGTATAGTCGAAGCTTTCCCTCCTGAAAATGAGGCGGCGACTTTTGCCGCTCTTCCGGTCGGAGCTAAAGTGACGGATTTTATCTTTAATTCATTCAGTGCTTTAATGAGCCCCCCGATGATGGAGGTCTTCCCCGAACCGGCATAGCCGTTAAGAAGAAAGATTCTTTTCTCTTCATAATTGTTGGCAAGGAAATCGGAAAGGGATGCAATGAGTTTCTCCTGCAGAGAGTTTGGAGAAAAAGGTAGATGGGAAATAACGGAATTTGCCAAAGATGGCGCATTAATCGGCTTCATACGGCAAATTTAGCAAATCTCACTAAAAAATTATAAATATGAGTATTAAGAAATGAAAAAAAATTATTAATTTTGTGGTGATTAAGACCAAACGGCTAAAGGTATAAAATCCGAAAGACAATTAAAGACTTAAATATATTTTTAAAGACTATGAAAATTGAAAAAGTAATTGGTCGCGAAATACTTGATTCTCGTGGCANTCCTACAGTAGAGGTTGACGTAATTCTTGAAAGCGNCGTTATGGNNCGTGCANCAGTTNCCAGCGNTGCATCANNAGGTGTAAATGAAGCATTGGAACTTCGTNACANCGATCCGAAACGTTACATGGGCAAAGGTGTAACAAAAGCAGTTGCCAACGTAAACGGTCCCATTGCTGAACTTTTGAAAGGATGGAACGTACTCGACCAGATCGGTTTGGACGAAGCCATGATTAAACTTGACGGCACAGACACTAAGTCAAATCTCGGTGCTAACGCTATTCTTGGTGTTTCACTTGCTGCTGCAAAGGCTGCTGCCAACTATCTTGATCTTCCCTTATATAAATATATCGGCGGCGCCAACACTTACGTGCTTCCCGTGCCGATGATGAATATTATCAACGGTGGCGCACACTCAGATGCTCCCATCTGTTTCCAGGAATTCATGATTCGCCCCGTTGGCGCATGCTGCTTCAAAGAGGGAATCCGCATGGGCACGGAAGTGTTCCACAATCTTAAGAAAGTATTGAAGGCGCGTGGTCTCAGCACTGCCGTTGGCGATGAAGGTGGTTTTGCTCCTGCTCTTGACGGCACTGAGGATGCTCTCAATGTAATCATGGAAGCTATTAAGGCAGCAGGTTACGAACCCGGAAAAGATGTTACAATCGGTCTTGACTGCGCTTCTTCAGAATTTTATAAAGATGGTCTTTATGACTACACCTGGAAGCAAGGTGCAGATGCACCTAAACGCACAAGCGAAGAGCAGGCTAAATTCCTCGAAGCATTGGTAAATAAACATCCTATCGATTCAATCGAAGACGGTATGGCTGAAAACGACTGGGCTGGTTGGAAAATCCTTACTGATCTTATCGGCGACCGTTGCCAACTCGTAGGTGATGACCTTTTCGTAACCAACGTAAAATACCTTGAAAGAGGTATTGCTGAAGGGTGTGCAAACTCCATCCTCGTTAAGGTTAACCAAATCGGTTCGTTGACTGAAACACTCCGTGCAGTTGAAATGGCTCAACGCAATCGCTACACTGCAGTTATTTCACACCGTTCGGGAGAAACCGAAGATGCAACAATTGCTGACATCGCTGTTGCAACCAACGCAGGTCAGATCAAGACCGGCTCTGCAAGCCGCTCAGACCGTATGGCTAAATACAACCAACTCCTCCGCATTCAGGAAGAACTTGGTGATGAAGCTGCCTACGGTTATCCTTTGATTAAAAGAATCAACAAATAAATTTTATTCCTTCATTCAGACGGAAAAGAAAATTATTTAAGAATTGAATAACCCACTCCCTGTTTCCCGGGGCAGTGGGTTTCTTCATAAAGTTTGGAAAGGAATGACGTGAAGCTTCCAATCCCTCATTTATTTTATGATTTGGTAATAAATAATCGTTAAATCTAAACTATAAAATGTAAAATGGATTGGGGTGAATCAAAGTTATTGGAAAGTGGAATATTTGCGTGTATATAAAAATGTGAATATAGAATTTCGTGAAAAACTGAAGATGAGGAAAAGAAATTTTTTCTCATTTTCTTTTATTATGACTATGGAAATAAATTAATATCTTTGCATAATCAAACCTCGTCCAATTTCATATTCAAAAAAGGATTGATTAAAAATTGAAAGTCATTAAATGAAACTGAAAATAAGAATCTACATATTAATTCTGCTGAGTATGATTGCAACAGATAGTTTTGCCATACTTCCGATTGCGTCTGAAACTCAGATACCAAAAATTGACTCTATCATCACGATTCTGCGTAACAAAGAGTATGACTCCACCGGGAAAAAGATTCTAAAATCCGCACAGGCACTGATGGGTAGCGGAAGGGATGATTACTATGCAAAGGATTCAACTGCAAATCTCAGAGTGAATATTGAGAATTTCACTCCGATGACATTCATAAATACAGTTATAGCTCTTGCCAAGAGCGCAGAAAACAATAATCAGGGGATTGTGACTTTTGAAGAAAATTTGCAGAAATTCTCGTGTAGAAGAGGTGAGAATGAAGATTTTTCTTCGTTGATGTGGCACGCATCGGATTGGATTGCAGATAACGGGTATAGGGGAAACATAGAGGAATTTACCGAGAGGGTTCAGGGAAACAGAAGTACCACCAAATCCTTAGATTATCTTACGCGTCACAGAGATGATTTTGAAGTATTGAAAAATAATGAAATATATGACAAAGTGAGAATGACCGAAATGGGTTTCCGTACTCATAAAATTCCTTATTTACCGAAACAATATATAAGCAACAAAGAATTTCTCGAAGATGTAAGAGATGGAGATATTTTAGTTTTGGTAAGAAACTCCGATGGTACTGACATTTTTGAAATAGGGATTGTTGAAAAAGAAAATAACAATCTCAATTATATTCATTACGACGCTAAGAAGGGTGAAGTTGTAGCTGAGACAGGAGGATTAAAAAAATACCTGAATCTGATATCAAAATATGTGACCGGTTTCAGATGGCTAAGGGTTAATGACTGATAACGCGTCATTGTTTAAATCCCGTAATAGATTTAAGAGAGGGAAATAACCGAAAACAGATTTCTTTCAAAAAATTGAATATAAATGGACAAAATTCCGGCAGATATTAATTATCATGGCGCTGTAGTGGCATTTGACCTTGACGATACGTTATTTCATGAGCGTGATTATTGCCACTCAGGCTTTAAATTGATAGAGGGGCTTCTTTCGCGCAAATATCAACCGATATTTGCAGCTCTCTCCTTGAGATTAAATTCATATCTTAAAGCCCGCAAGAATTATTTTTCGCTATTGGAGGATATTCTTCGTTTTTACTCCGGAAAACTCGGCATCAGAGAAGATGAGATTTCCGGTTTAGTAAAAGAATCAGTTACCTCTTATCGGAATCATATCCCTGCTGATTTGCGATTGGCGGAGGATGTTAAGGATGTGCTGGATGAATTGTCAGAGAGAGGATGTGTCATGGCAATCATCACCGACGGCAGGTCTATTACTCAACGGTGTAAGATCAAATCATTAGGACTTGAAAGATACATCCCTGAGAAAAACATAATTATCTCGGAAGAGACCGGGGCAGACAAGAAAAGCCCCGATAATTTCAGTCGGCTTGTAAATCAATATCCGGAAGCAAAAAAATTTATTTATATCGGGGATAATGAGAGGAAAGATTTTTTAATGCCAAACCTTTTGGGTTGGGAGACATATAAAGTTCCGTATGATATTGACAAAGTGCATCCAAATTATGAATCTGCTGACAAAATGGAAGCTCCGAAGAAAATTTTGTCAAGTTTTTCCGACATTTTGAAATATTTGTAGCATTAATTTATCAAAAATTAAGCAATTATCTCTTGGTTTTTGAAAAATTGCTAATAGTTTGTGGAAAAATGATAGTAAAATTGTAAAATTATATCGAAATTATTTTGTGTATTG
>WFMC01000213.1 GCA_009177205.1 Bacteroidales bacterium | reverse complement strand
TAGAGCTTTTTCTTTTTCTATAGACAAGTCAAGAAAAAGTGTTTTTGCAAATTTAAACATTTTTTTCAAAATGCAATATTTATAACAGAGTTTTTTATTGATTTTTTTATGAATTATTTTGAAACGAACTAAATTTAGTAGTATTTACATAATTTAATACTTTATAATCCGTTTTTCANATATGANACAAAAAGTCGCTTTTCTCANNCATTATATATTTTTATCCNTGACATTGATAATGATAATCATTGCCGGAGGATGCAAGTCCGTAAAATTATCAGATGCCGACGCACAGTTGCAACGTGGCGAATTTTCTGACGCCTCAAAAAGTTATAGGAAAATATATAACAGATTGACTAAAAAAGAGGATCGCCGGCTACGTGGCGAAGTGGCTTATAAGTTGGCTACATGTTATCGACGGCTCAACCAATCGGCTCGCGCCTCGGCTGCATATCAGAATGCCATCCGTTATGAATATCCTGATTCAATGGCATTCTATTATCTCGGAAGGTCACTTCAGGCAGAAGGTAAATATACCGCTGCTGCTCAGGCCTACCGCACCTTTCTCGATTGGCAACCTGACAATCTTCTTGCCAAAGAGGGTCTGAAAGGCGCAATGCAAGCTGAAAAGAATAAGAACTCAAAGACCAGATATATTGTTAAAAACGCCAAACTTTTCAATTCAAGAAGAGCGGATTTTGCCCCGATGTTTCTTGATGATAAATATGACCAGTTATACTTCACAACCACCAACGAGAAAGTGAAAGGGACACTCAAGTCTGAAATAACAGGCATGAAGAAGAGTGATATATGGTATAGCAAAAAGAATGAACGAGGTGAATGGCAACGACCCGAACCTGCCGGCGGAGAATTGAACTCGGAAATGGATGAAGGTATCATCGGCTTTTCTCCGGATGGCACCACAATGTATCTCACAATGGCGCGCAGAGCTCCGGATGCAAATACTTCAGTGGAAATATACACNTCAAAACGCTCGGATGCCAATTGGANTCAACCAGTCAAATTTGAAATAACAGGNGATANNATTTNNGCAGTCGGACATCCGGCAGTTTCGCCCGACGGGNAATATCTCTATTTTTCTTCCGATATGCCGGGNGGATTCGGAGGCNAGGATANNTGGNGAATTGATNTGAATGAGAAAGCCGGTAGCCTGGAAAATTTAGGACCTCAAATCAACANACCGGGNGATGAAATGTTTCCATACGTGAGAAATGATTCCACCATGTATTTTGCTTCTGACGGACATCCGGGATTCGGAGGTCTTGACATTTTCAAGGCTTCTTTGAATTCCACTCGCGAACGATGGAGCGTAAACAATATGGGACTCCCGATTAATTCTTCCGGCGATGATTTCGGAATAACTTTCGGTGCCGGTGAATCAGGATTCTTTTCTTCAAACCGAGGCGACGGCAGAGGTTTTGACCATATCTATTCATTTGAACTGCCGGAACTAAAAATCACTATATCCGGATGGGTCGTAGATAAGGATGACGAACCCGTGCCGAACGCTGTCATTAGAATTGTCGGTGATGACGGCTCTAACCAAAAGGAAGTGGCACGCGATGACGGAAGCTTTAAGTTCAGGCTTGAACGCGGTGTGAAGTATGTTATGATGGCAGGTGCCAAAGGCTATCTGAATGTTAAGCAGGAATTCGAAAGTGATACAGAGGAAGCGGATGCCGATTATGCCGTTGATTTTATTCTGGCAGCAATCAACAAGCCGCAGGTCGTGGAAAACATCTTCTACGATTTTGACAAAGCGACCTTACGTCCGGAGTCGAAAGAAGCCCTTGACGAAATGGCTCAGATGCTAAGGGATAATCCCAACGTGACTCTTGAAATGTCTTCTCATACCGACCGACACGGTTCCGATGAATACAATGAAGCCTTGTCAGACCGAAGAGCCAAGAGTGTAGTGGATTATTTGGTTGAAGCAGGTATTAATCCCGACAGACTGACTTGGAAAGGTTACGGGGAAACACGACCTAAAACCATCACCANACGTATTAATAANNAGTACCCCCAATTTGAAGAGGGTTTAACATTAACAGAGGAATATATATTGAGTCTTGACACCCCGGAAAATCAAGAAGCAGCCGACCAAATTAACCGCCGTACTGAGTTCCAGGTAACATCAATCTCTTTTGATGATTTTTAAGATAACTACTAAGTCACCAACCCTTCANTCTGANNAATAAANATATCTATATTCNTCACGCACAATATAGAAAAGTCATTGCCAATGCAATGACTTTTCTAATTTTCAGAGATTTGAAGAAACCCCTTTAGCAAAATATTTTTAGATTTTTATTATTTCTTATGTGAGCGCCTAATCAATCCTGTAGCATTTTCAATGCCGGAAGCGATTTCATTAAATATTTCATCCACCTTACCATGACCGTTGATCGGCATGTAATTACCCTCCGAGGCATAAAAGTCTTTTAAAGGATGAGTCATGTCTTTATAAACATCTATGCGCTTCTTAATGGTTTCCAAATTATCATCGGCACGCCCTGATTCTTTCCCTCTCAGGAGCAACCGTTCAATAAGTTCTTCTTCAGGCACCTCAAGACCAATGACAGCATCTACTTTTTTACTGCGTTTTTCAAGAAGTCTCTTTAGTGCTTCAGCTTGTGGAATTGTGCGTGGGAATCCATCGAAGATGACGCCCTTTGAATTTTTCGCCTCATTATCTAGGACATCTTCAATAACCTTAATTATTAAATNATCGGGGATTAAATTGNCATTATTGATATATTGCTCGGCAATTTTACNAAGTTCCGTGCCACGGGAAATATNGTCGCGAANCACTTCTCNTNTNGATATATGAAACAATCCGAATTGATCAATCAATTTTGCACTCTGTGTGCCTTTGCCCGAACCGGGACCTCCAAAAAGAACTAAGTTAAGCATATTCTTAATCCTCCTCTATAACGTAAATATCCTTAAGATTTCTAACCTTTCCGTCTAAGTCAAGACCATATCCGATAATGAACTTTGGCTCAATATTGAAAGCTACATAATCCGGAACGAAGCCTGTGCGCGAAGATGCCGGCTTATGGAGCAATGTGGCAAATTTCACACTCCGCGGATTTTGCTTTTTTAAATCATCAATCATCTTGACAGCAGTTAAGCCGGTGTCAACAATATCCTCTATTATGACCACATCTTTTCCTGCAATATCTTCAGTCAAGCCTGTAAGTTGGCGAACATGTCCTGTAGATGAAGTTCCTTCGTATGAAGCATATCTGACAAAAGCAATTTTACTCTCATTCAATCCAATTTCGCGAATTAAGTCAGCAGCAAAAATAAAAGCACCGTTGAGCACACATATAAAAACTGGGTCTCCATCTTTGAGGTCGCGATTAATTTCATCAGCAACGCGTTTCACCTCCTTCATGATCATATCATGAGTAAGGAATGGCACAAATGTGAGCCCATTGACTCTAACTTTATTATCCATTAATTTTTGAAATTTGGAAAGTCAATAATTGAATTTAAATTTGATTACAAAATTAATAAATTTCTAATATCTCAGACCCCNTTTANCAAAAAAANTTAANAATTTTNCTCAATAAAAGATTTTGTNNAGAAATTTGAAATTAATNATAATTTTTATCTCTCTACAAATCAAATTTTTGCACAAAATCATTATTTTTTTTCAAAAAAAGTCAAAGAAAAATTTGTAGGATTTAATTTTTAGTTGTAACTTTGCATCGCAATTCGGAAATGAACCGCCATCAAAAGAGGTTCAAGACCGGCTTGAAACTCGAAATGCTACCTGCTTCAGTAGCTCAGTTGGTTAGAGCACCTGACTGTTAATCAGGGGGTCGTTGGTTCAAGCCCATCCTGAAGCGCTAATGTCTTCATGTAACGCGTGCGTAGGAGGATATATTTTTCTCAAACGTTAAAAGCGAAACAGAAGCAGTGTAGATTCGCTAGCTCAGCAGGTAGAGCACAACACTTTTAATGTTGGGGTCCTGGGTTCGAGCCCCAGGCGGATCACATAAGGGTCAGAAATGACCCTTATTTTTTTGTCCCTATCGCAATATATTGCCAAATTTTGCAACTTATACTATTGATATTTAGATAGTTAGAAACAAAAGTCAATACTAAGACGTATTGCAGTTGCGTTTGTTTATGTTGGAACGTTGAGAAGTATTTT
>WFMC01000032.1 GCA_009177205.1 Bacteroidales bacterium | reverse complement strand
TTATAAGCTTTTTTACGAGTCGTGAAGTATGGCGCAAAAAGATAATTATCAATTGTATCGGGGTCTTTTTCGTGGCTGTAAGGCTGCATCTTGTGGATGTTCAGACCTTCGGCACAGACTGAAGAGTTCGCGAAAAATAAAGCGACCAGTAATGATAAAATGGGTTGAAGTGTAGTCGGAGTAATTCTATGCATTGTTTTAAACAATAACTGTCGACTACCCCGGACAGATACAAAAATATTATTAAACAGAAAGGCGTGGGAGTCTGTACTGTTGCTTACCCCGGACTCCGGCTCTCGCATTGCCTTCTACAAGGATAAGCAACGCAGTTAGCCACGCCTGTAAGCTATAATTACCTATAATCTATGTATTGGACTCTATGCCACAATAAAAGACATTGAGACTTAACAAAAGAATACAGGGAACTGATAGACCCACATAATGGTCGCTACTCGTTGCGCTATCTTCTTGTAGATTTTAAATTTGCGAGATTTAAGTCCGGAAGATATAGCGTTAAGTATACGCCTTATTATTTATATACCCCAGAATTTACCCCTTCGGGCTAACTGAGTTTTGCAAATTTAAATATGTTTATTAAAATTCACAAATAAATCAGCAAAAATTTAAAATTATTCTTACTAATTATAGCATACGATAATTTTAACACATATTTATTTTCGGTATTTGTATTTTTACTTTTCATACAATTAAGTCCCTCTGCTCAGAAAGGGACTTAATTATATCAACAAATNATNNATTGACANNGAGTGAATATGTNTNNCCTATTATTGGGCGCGGTCGTTGATTATTTCAATTTGCTGGCGCACACTTTCATCGTGAATTGCCAATAGGATGGTCTTAAGAAAATCTTTATCCATTTGCATTGCCGTGCCTGAATCAACCCGCGATTTAATCACATCATTATAACGAGTTGCTTGCACCACGGGCATGCGATGTAACTTCTTATATCTTCCTATCTCTCTTGCCACATCAAAACGTTTTGCGAGAATTTCCAAAAGTTCAGTGTCAATGCGGTCGATTTGCTGACGTAACAGACTGAGGTTTTCAGTTGTCTCCTTATCTTTTCTTATCACAAGTGTATGCAATACGAAATTCAATACCTCGGGGGTCAGTTGCTGTGCGGCATCGCTCCAGGCATCATCCGGCGAACAATGACTCTCAATTATCAATCCATTGAATCCCATATCGTATGCTTGTTGAGAAAGGGGAGCAATGAGTTCGCGTTTTCCTCCGATATGTGAGGGGTCAACGATTATAGGCAGGTTGGGAAATCTCAATCTCAATTCAATCGGGATATGCCATTGAGGAACATTGCGATATAGATGTTTTCCATAAACTGAGAAACCTCTGTGAATAGCTCCAAGTCTTCTCACGCCGGCATTATGCAGTCTTTGCAATGCTCCTATCCATAACTCCAAATCAGGATTTACAGGATTTTTTACTAAAACCGGAATGTCTGCTTTTAATTCCTTTAAAGTATCCGCTATCTCTTGCATTGCAAAGGGATTGGCTGATGTTCTTGCTCCAATCCAAAGCATATCAACACCTGCTTCAATCGCTTCTTTTACATGAATGCGATTAGCCACTTCGCAAGATGTCAACATCCCCGTTTCTTCCTTTACCTTTTTCAACCATTCCAATCCGGGCTTTCCTACCCCTTCAAAACCTCCGGGTTTCGTGCGTGGCTTCCAAATTCCTGCACGAAATATTTTAATTCCGTTT
>WFMC01000003.1 GCA_009177205.1 Bacteroidales bacterium | reverse complement strand
TTTGATATTTCTTAAAATTAGAAATGTAAACCTAATCTAAAAGTAATATTATGAACATTACGGTTTTCTACTAATTCTAAAGTATAATTATAGTGTCCATAACTATAATATTCGTTTTCAGTCTTATTACCTGTATAGAGACTATAACCTAAGCTTAAGTCAAGACCAAATCTCTCTGTAAAATTGAAGGTACAACCTACTGCCGGACTGAAATAGAAAGCACTTGACTCTGCCCAACCATTATATCCGCCACCAAAACGAGTCCCTACAAAAGGAGATACTTTTTTATTACGAAGGAAGTTGTAGCGCGCTTCAAAGAAGCCGGCAGCACAAACATTATATTCCACATCCGGATTATAATAATACAAGTAATCGGAACTTGAATAACTGGAGTTTGCTATCTTATATGTGATGCATGAAACATCTAAACCGGCTCCGAGAAACAAACCTTTGATTAATTCTACACCATGAGAAGTGCTCAGACCAAATGTTGCACCACCTGTCTCCACATCAACCGGAAGATCATAACCGGCATAAGTTTCTATATAACCTTTGTAATGAGGTGATATTGCACTTGCCGACATGGCGCCTAACACTACACATAACAGTGAAACAACTAATTTTTTCATAAAAAAATGTTTTTAGATTAATAACTATAAATTATTTAAAAATTAAAAATCGAGGGGGTCTTGACCTGCCATAACATTAATATAAAGGTCATGGCGATTTTCCGACAATGTAACTGTATAGTCATAGGTTATCATTGAGGAATCTATATTATTCATATTTTCAGATATTTACTTTTTTAAGAACTATTGCACTGTTGGTGCCACCGAATCCGAATGAATTGGAAAGGACAACATTCACGGGCATCTCCACAGTCTTTTTAGCTATATTAAGATTTAGAGCATGTTCACTCGGCTCCTCAAGATTAATGTTAGGTGCTACAAAATTGTGTTGCATCATTATTATACTGTAAACAGCTTCACTCGCTCCCGCCATCCAACATTCATGACCGGTCATAGACTTAGTGGAACTGATATACGCTTTCGTCCCGTTGAAAAGCCGATCAAGAGCTATCGCCTCAAAATCATCACCTTGTGGAGTAGATGTGGCATGTGCATTTATATAATCCACATCTTCCACACCAATTCCGGCATCTTTTAACGCACGGGTTATAGCGATGACCGAACCATCATCACTCGGCTGGGATATTCCTCCTCCATTTGATGAGAAACCGTAACCGACAACTTCTGCAAGAATATTCGCCCCTCTTGCCACTGCATGTTCATAATCTTCCAAAACAAGTGCTGCTGCTCCCCCGCTTGGTATCAACCCATCTCTATCTTTATCGAAAGGTCGAGAAGCCTTTTGCGGATCATCCATGCGGACTGAAAATGTGTTAAGAGCATCAAAAGTAGCCATCGAATAAAAGTTAGTCTCTTGGGCTCCACCCACCAATATCATATCTTGAAGCCCCTGCTTGATCAACATATATCCGATCCCTATTGAATGCGAACCACTGGCACAAGCAGAGCTAATAGTAAAATTGACCCCTTTAAGATGAAAGATTGTGCTGAGATTCATATTGACAGTGGAATTCATTGATTGAAAGATAAATGCTGATCCCAAAAGAGCAGTATCCTTCTTCTCAGCCATAATATTAGCTGCCTCAATCACAGGCTTAGCTGAAGAGTCATTCCCAAAAATTATGCCTACTTCATTATTCAATAAATATTCATCAGAAATTCCGGCTTCGGCAAACGCTTCTTTAGATGCCATATAAGCATATTCCGCTTCTTCTGAAAGACCAACTCTCAATCTTCTGTCTAATATGCCTTTAAGTTTGGGACGCTCAACAAGACCGGTCAGGGCAGACCGATATCCATAATCAATTCTGTCTTGAGCTACTCCTATTCCACTCTTGCCATGAAAAAGTGAGTCCTTTACCTCCTCTTTATTTTTTCCGATACATGACCAAATCCCCATACCGGTTATTACGACTCTTCTGCTCATGAATATAATCCTCCGTTGATAGATATGGTTTCACCTGTGATATAGGATGATTCCTTTGAAGCAAGGAATGCAACAAGAGCTGCCACTTCATCTGCCTCACCAAATCTTCCAAGAGGAACCATCTTCTTTAAAGTATTTTCATCCAAATCCTTTGTCATATCGGATTTTATAAATCCGGGAGCAACAGCGTTAACAGTAACCTTACGCGCTGCAACCTCTTGTGCCAATGCCTTTGTGGCACCAATTAGTGCGGCTTTCGCAGCCGAATAATTTGCTTGTCCGGGCAATCCTTTCAATCCGGATAGTGACGCAATGTTAATAATCCGACCAAATCTTTTAGTAAGCATATTCTTAAGAACACGACGAGTTACATAAAAAAATCCATCAAGAGTAGTGTTGATGACTTTATGCCACTGCTCGGTCTGCATAAATATCATGAGATTGTCTTCGCGAATACCGGCATTGTTAACCACCACCGATATATAATCATCCGGATGTCTTACTTCCCAATCCTCAATAGCTGAATCGACTGCAACTTCTGAAGTTACATCAAAAGGGAGCAGTTCGGATACAAATCCTTTTTGGCTTATCTCTTTTGCCACTTCCTCCGCTGCTTTACGGTTTGAGTTATAATTAATTATTATCCCCAGTTCCGGAGATGCCAGACGTTTGCATATTGAGGCACCTAACCCACGGGAGCCGCCGGTTATTAATGCGTAATTCATTACTTCAAATATTTAATAATATTAGTGCGGAGATAATCTTCAGTTTTTGCAACTTCTTCATAAAATGGAGTGTCTTCTATAAAAATAGGACAAATTGCTCTTATTGCATCATATTGCTCTTTAGTCTTCGGAGAAAGCTTATCAGCTATCTCAAGGCAATCAGTAGCCTGTGCAAGCGCTATATATAGGATTGCCACAACTTGATAGGCGTTATCTATAACTTTCTGACATATTAGAGCAGTATTTGTGCCCATGCTCACAATATCTTGATTATCATTATTATTCGGAATACTGTGAACATAATTGGGCATTGCAAGAGTTTGACATTCAGCAGTAGTTGATGTAGCAGTAAACTGACACGCTTGCATTCCATAATTCAGTCCGAGTGTTCCTAAATTCAAGAAAGGAGGCAAGATTCCATTTATGCGGTCATGAAACAAATAATTCAACTGACGTTCTGCAGTCATTGTCAATCTCACCATCGCAATTTTAACTTTGTCTTCTTCCAAGGATATATAATCTCCGTGGAAATTTCCTCCATGATAAATATTCCGAGTTTCATAATCCACTATCGGATTATCTGTGGCGGAATTAACCTCATTTTCCAGAACTTCCCCTGCATTCTTCAATGTATCGTAAATAGGACCATATATTTGAGGAATGCATCTCAAGGAATAGTACGCCTGAACTTTATGCTCAAAATATGTATCCTTATTATGCATCGGGTCATAAAGCTCATGTTCTCTTTTTTGCAGACGTTTGCTCCCTTTACTGACTGTACGCAACCATTCAGCAATCACTTGTTGACCTGCTTGTCGACGACATCTGTTTTCTTCAACTGACATATAATCGTCAAATGAATCCGCTATTTCATTTATCCAGGCTCCGGCGATAGTGGCATACCTGAGCAAATTTTCGGCATAATATTGGTTAACGATGGAAATGCCTGTCATAACGGATGTGCCATTGGTCACTGACAAGCCTTCTCTGACATAAATACCCATAGGTTGAAGGTTATTTATTTTCAACACCTCAGCCGTAGGACGCCATTCACCTTTATAATGCACCTTACCCTCTCCAATTAAGCATAATGCGATATGAGCTAACTGAACTAAATCGCCGCTCGCACCTACGCTTCCATGACAGGGTATAAAGGGATATATTTCCAAATTTACAAATTTTTGTAATAACTTGATTACAGATGGATTTATACCGGAACGACCTTGCAGAAACGTTCCAATTCTTGCAATCATTGCAGCTTTCACTTGAATATCAGATAAGGGCTGTCCGGCACCCGTAGCATGACTGCGAATGATATTATATTGAAGTTCTTTTAAATGAGCGTCATCAACACGCCATTGTGCCATAGGTCCAAAACCTGTATTGATGCCATAAATGACTTTATCGGTTACAAATTCTTTTAGGAATTCATAACTTTTCTCAGCATTTTCAAGAGAATCGCTATTCACGATAAACGGTGAGTTCTCAAAAACGCTTTCATATATTTCTGATAGCCTAATCATTTATACTATGACTATTTAGGCAACATATACATCCCTCCAAAACCTGCAATAATATTGATTTGGCATATTTTAAAAATCAACATCAATGATTAAGGTCGAAAAGATATAATCACCTTTCAATCAATTCATTAATCAATAATTTTTCTAAATCTCTTAATTAGAGATTTAAAATTATTCTACAAATTTAGTCATTTTAGGCAATTTATGCAACTATAAGAAAGGAAAAAGCCTTATTTATTGGCTTTATATATACTATTTTAAATCCATAAGGCTTAAAACTACTATAAAAATTTACACATTCCTGAAATATAGGCAATTAGCATCTTATTTTCTAAATCTCTAATTAAGAGATTTAGAAAAAGTGATGTGATAAATAGCAATATTTGAGGTTGGGATTCGTTACTTTTGTAGAGATGATTTTTGACCTTGATGAGTTATGAAATTAACTTTTATCGTTCCCCCATGTTATGATAATAAACAGCCGGCTGAACGCTCTGCCGGTTGCACTCGTGTGGTGTATCCAATGATTAATATCTATGAACTGACGGCTGCCGCTGCAGTTCGGGAAATTGGCGGTCATTCGGTGAATTATAAGGATTTTGTCTTTGGTGGAACGGGGAAGAACTCGGAAAAAGCTTATGAAGAGTTTCTTAAAAAAGATGATTCGCAGATATATCTTATATGGACCGTGAATCTCTCTCTTGAAAGCGACCTTTTCGCCATCAGCATTATTCGCAAATATCATCCCGATACTAAAATCATCCTGTTGGGTCCCGGCTCTACATATTTCATTAAGAAGGTGCTTCTTAATGATGCCAATATATTTATCGTGCGTGGGGAACCTGAGTTAACACTTCTCGAACTCATAAAGGCTTTGGAAAATAATTCCCCTTTGGAGGATATTAAAGGAATTTCATATATTGATTCGTCAGGCAATATTAGAAATAATCCGTCACGTCCTCTTAACGACAACCTGGATGCTCTTCCCTTCCCGGCAAGAGACCTGATTAAAGGGAAGGTTTACCACAATCCCAAGTTAAAGACCGGACCCTACACCACGATGTTTACATCCCGCAATTGTCCATTTAAGTGTATTTATTGCGTTCCTTCCTCTCTTACTTTTGCCCGGGAAATTGAGTTTCGTAAAGACCATCCGGGAAGAAAACCGACCATCGGCTTCCGTTCTCTTGAAAGTATTAAAAAGGAGGTGGATTTGTTGGCTTCACAAGGTATTAAAGCAATCGGCTTTATGGATGACAATTTCATCTGGAATGAGGAGCGCACAAAAGGGATTTGCGATATTCTTCGTCCCCATGGAATTGTGTGGGGATGCCAGGCAAGGGTTGATGCCATCACCGAACCAATTGCCAAAATGCTCGGTGAAAGTGGTTGCAAATATGTTGATTTAGGTATAGAATCTTTTGATAATAATATTCTTAAATACATCAACAAAGGTATAACATCCGAGGATATCTATCGGGCTGTCGGACTGCTTAAGAAATATCATGTTCCGGTGAAATTAAACGTGCTTATCGGAAGTTCGCCGCTTGAGACCCGTGAAACTATTCATCATACACTTAAAGAGGCTAAAAAACTCGATGTCGATCAGGTGATGTTTAATATCGTTTCCCCTTTCCCGGGCACGGAATATTATGAGATCTGCATTAAAAACGGTTGGATAAAGGGGAATAAATATACCCCGACCGATGTGCAACACGAATCAATTTTGAATCTCCCGGAAATATCTGCACATGAGATGGAGAAATTATTGTTCCGCAACAATCTGAGTTATTTCCTTTCCCCCCGTTTTATAGCAAAGCAGATAAGACGCTTTTCATCATGGAGCGAGTTTAAGGCTGCTGCCAAGGCTCTGAAATTGAAATTGTTTCACTAATATTTAACATTTCTATCTGAATATTAATGTTGCTGTCAATTATAGNTCTAACTTACAATCAAAAGGATTTAACTCTTAATCTGATTAAGAGTCTGAAATCTTGGTTNGACAGACACAATGATTCAGAACTGATAATTATTGACAACGGCTCCTCCGACGGAACTAAGGAGGCAGTCGTGTCCCTGCCTGAAATAAAGAACTTTAATCTTAAATATATATATAACTCCATTAATCGGGGAGTTGCTGCCGGCAGGAATATCGGGTTGCGCAAGGCTTCCGGAAAATATATCATGATTCTTGATAATGATACCGAAGTATCAGAAGAAGCCATCTCTTCTCTGATCGGGTATATGGACTGTCATCTTAATTGCGGACTTTGTGCCCCTGCACTCTATTCGAAATCCGGCACTCTGCAAAACAGTGCTAAACCGTTTCCCTCAATTTTCCAGAAAATATCACATCTTTTCAATAAAAAAGGTGAGTTGAAATCTGAGCGCATTGCTATGGATAGTCTGCATCCATATTATGTGATTGGTGCATGTCAACTTTTTCAGAAGAAGTTGATTGAAAAAATTGGATATCTTGATGAAAATATTTTTTACGGTCCGGAGGATGCTGACTGGTGTGAGAGGATTCGCAAATACGGGCTGACTATCGATTATCTGCAGGAAATAAAAATAATTCACCATTGGCAAAGAGCTACAAATCACTCCCCGTTCTCTAAATTATCTTTTGCTCATTTCAAGGGTCTGCTCTATTTCTATTTTAAACACAAAAAATTATTCTAACGGTTTATTCCCACTCATAATTCATGGAATTGTTAAAAATTTTTACTAAATTTGNCNGACNTCCATGGAAACTGCCAANCAAATACNATNCNAAANGAAAANAACTANAGTNGCNGNCANAGGAACTNAAGGAGTCCCGGCAAACTACGGGNGGTTTGAAAGNCTNGTAGAGANTNTTNTAGGTGATAATTGCCCTCAAAATATAGAATATACAGTATTTTGTTCTTCAAAGGATATAAAAGACAGGCTGAAGGAATACAAAGGAGCAAAATTAAAATATATTCCGCTGAGTGCCAACGGCATGCAGTCAATTCCTTACGATATAATATCTCTTTGCAAAGCTATAAAGGGCTACGATTCAATCCTATTGCTTGGAGTCTCTGGATGCATGTTTCTTCCTATTTTCAGACTCTTCAATCATAAAAACCTCATAATTAATATTGACGGTCTGGAACATAAACGCGACAAGTGGGGGAAATTGGCACGCACCGTTCTTTTGACATCGGAAAAATTTGCAGTGAAATATGCCGATTACATAATTTCGGATAATAAAGGCATACAGGATTATGTCCTGAATACTTATAATAAACCTTCGGAATTAATAGCATACGGGGGTGACCATGCCTGCCGCTCATTAAATACGGAGTTAATTGACGAAACACTCAAGAAATATAATTTGGAATCCGGCAAATATGCCATCACTGTTTGCAGGATAGAGCCTGAAAATAATAGCGGATTAATTTTGGAAGCTTTTGCATCTACCGATTATCCACTCGTCTATATAGGCAACTGGAATCATAGCGAATATTCACGTGGATTGAAGGAAAAATATTCAAAGTTCACCAATATTACAATTTTAGACGCCATCTACGACATTGATGTACTTTATGCATTGCGCTCAAATGCCGGAATTTACATGCACGGACACAGTGCGGGAGGCACAAACCCGTCATTGGTTGAGGCAATGTTTTTCGGCATACCCATTCTTGCTTACGATGTGGTGTATAATCGTGAAACCACCGAAAACAAAGCCTATTATTTTAAGGATGCTCCTGAATTGATTAATCTTCTGAATCAAGATAACCTCACCGGAGAGCAAATGAAAGAGATTGCTGACCGGCGCTACCGCTGGAAACATATAGCGGAGCAATATTGCGAACTATATTAGGATTTCACCTATAATTTACTACCCGAACTCAGTTTATTTCAGAAATTTGAAAACCTGTGCATCCGAACCCTCGGATGTTGCCTTTATTATTGAAAGCCCCCGGGGAAGTTCGGCATCCGGAATCCTTAAATAAGTTTCCGACAACCCACTCAATACTTTTATCTTCATTCCTTCGGCTGAATATATCTCGACATCTATCTTTTCACCATCAGGATTGGCTATTATTATTCCATCGCGCTTAATATCAACAATAAATTTCCTTGTTCCTCCGGTTATTGTTTCTACTGATGTGGGTAATTGACTGACCAGATTCAACAGACAATCCGACGGATTAAAAAATCCTTGCGCATTGCGGGCATTTTGCGAATAAGAATGGCTTTCAGAATCGTTGGTTTTCATTATTAATTCCTGAGCCTCACCGGATTTCAAATCAGGTTTTATTTGGCAACATAAAGCCATGACACCTGCCACGTATGGTGTAGCCATCGAAGTGCCTCCGTATGGACCCCAATAATATGTTTCCTTATCAGAATTATCTGAATATAAAAACATCAACTCATCATTGTTCTCTACATTCTCTGAATCTTCTGGAGAATATGAAAAACAGGTCATGCCTTCTTGGCTGTATTTCTTTATATATGCCCCTGAAAGACTTGAGATTATCGGCAGACCGGGAGCAACCGTCATTGGAAGGATTCTTCCGTCAAGCAAAGTGCCATAACCGGAATCCTGACTGACTGTACCCACTTGTCCCCCACCCCAGAAGCCACCGGAGAGAGTTTGCAC
>WFMC01000085.1 GCA_009177205.1 Bacteroidales bacterium | reverse complement strand
GTCTTTATTACGCATCTCATATACGTCAATAATGGTATCAAGCAATTTTTGCACCCCCCAGCCGGTAGAAGCCTTTGTAGGCACAATGGGAACCCCAAGCATTTTCCCGAGTTGCTCGTAATCCAATACAGCCTTGCTCTTCTCCAATTCATCATACATGTTCAGGTCAATCACCATCGACCTGTTCATGTCGATTAGCTCTGTGGTGAGATATAAATTGCGTTCAAGATTAGAGGCTACCACGACATTTACAATGACATCGGGAGTTTCATTGTTGAGATATCGCATTACATACAATTCCTCCGGAGAGTACGCGGAAAGAGAGTATGTACCCGGCAAGTCAACAATGTTAAATTTATACCCTTTGTATTTCAGTGACCCGGATTTTGCACCGACGGTTACGCCGGCATAATTTCCCACATGTTCATGCGCGCCCGAGACTATATTAAAAAGGGAGGTTTTGCCGCAATTCGGATTACCAATTAAAGCGACATTAATGATTTTATCTTTTCTGAATGTTTCCTGACTTGAAGTCGGTTCGTGGTGATCGGTGTGATGTTGAAATATCTTATCGGCATGATTTTCCCATTCCTCAAGGGTCTCAATCTCTATAAGGTTTGCCTCGGTTTTTCGCAGGCTCACCTCATAATCCATCAATTTATATTTGATAGGGTCCTGGAGGGGGGCATTTAAAATCATTTCAACCTCTCTACCTTTGACAAACCCCATTTCCATTACACGTTTGCGGAAAGCACCATGACCTAATATTTTGGATACCACACCTTTGGTTCCCGGAGTTAGTTCGGATAATTTCATATTTTTGAATTTATTAGAAATAGATTCTACCGGTTAAATAAGTTTTAACCATCTTCTTTTTATTAGATAAAATCCGGAAACAAAATTAATAAAAATTTTTTAATTAGAATCATTCTAAATAACAAAATTGAAATTTTGCATAAAAAATCCCGACCGATTCATCGGACGGGATATAGGTGGAGTTATGTTTTCAGTGGGTCGTAACCCCGGGAATTGTCATGAATATTCCAAATCAATTATTATCTGATTGGGATTTGAGGTATTTATCAAGGAAATTGAAAAATACCCGTTGCCAAAGAATGGCATTCTGCGGCTTGATTACCCAGTGATTCTCGTCCGGGAAAACCAACATCTCACATTCCAGACCATTCATCTTGGCTGCATTAAATGCCATCATCCCTTGAGATGCCAAAATGCGATAATCCTTTTCTCCGACAGTCACCAGAATCGGAGCGGTCCATTTATCCACAAACTTATGAGGAGAATTGGCGTATGTGTTCTGAGCTACTGCATTTGATTTATCCCAATAAGGTCCTCCAAGGTCAAAATCGGCAAAGAACATCTCTTCCGTTTCGAGATANTGCGCTTCAATATTGAATATTCCNNCATGAGCGATAAGNGCCNCGAATCTACCTTCATGATGTCCTGCAAGCCNATAAANAGAGAATCCTCCATAGCTCGCTCCGATAGCGCCTATATGCTCCTTATCAATATAAGGTTTGTCGGCAAGATAATCGGTCGCTGACAAATAGTCCTTCATATTTTGTCCGCCATAATCTCCTGAAATCTGACGATTCCATTCGTCACCGAATCCGGGTGTTCCGCGTCTGTTCGGAGCAATTATAACATATCCGTTTGCTGCCATAATTCGGAAGTTCCATCTGTAACTCCAGAACTGACTTACCGCTTGTTGGGGACCCCCTTGACAATAAAGAATTCCGGGATATTTTTTAGACTCATCAAAATCAGGAGGAAGAATAATCCATGATGTCATCTGTTTGCCATCCGTAGTGGGTACCAAATGTTTTTCAACCTTAACTTCCGCTAACTGACTAAGGATATCTTTATTTATTTCGGTGATTTGCTTAACATCTTTACCCGTAATAACTGTTATATCATCCGGCTGAAGCATACTTTGACGCAGAGCAACTACAGAGTTGGGAGAAGTAACGTTAATTGAGTGAAAATCCCAGAAACCGTCAGTGAGTTGATCAATAGCCTTGGAATTAACATCAATCTTAAACACCGGCTCAGTACCCTCAAAATAGCCGGCAAAGAATATTGATTTTCCATCGGGAGACCATGCAATCTCTTCGGGCCAATAAATCCAATCGGATGTTAAATCTTTCATTTCGCCTGTTGACATATCCATCAACATCAGGCGCTTTTTATCCGACTCATATTTTGGAGTAGCCATGGAAAGCCAAGCTAATTTTGAACCGTCGGGAGAGAATTTCGGGTCAGTGTCATAGCCCGGCATGTCTGGAGTGAGATTCTTCGTAGTTTTATCCTCAATATTATAGAGATAAAGATTTGAATCAGTTGAGAACGCATAATCCTTACCCTTCAACTTTCGGGAAACATAGATTAATTGCTTGCTGTCAGGCGAAAATTCAAAAGCCTCAGCACCACCAAAAGGACGCATCGGACATTCAAACGGTTCTCCCTCCATAATGTCTATAAAATTATCAGCGGATTTACCATTGAAATCCCCCAAGAAAGGATGCGGAATCTCTTCCACCCATTCATCCCAATGCTTATACATCAGATCATTTACCAATCTGCCTGTAGTCTTTTCAAGCCCCGCATAAAGAACGGAATCTTTCTCCCAAGGCTTAATAACGGAAGCTACAATAATTTTCTTTTCGTCAGGTGAGAATTTGAAACATTCAACTCCGTTTTCAAGGTTGGTGATTTTTTCCCTTTCATGACCTGAGGAATTAATCGAGAAGACCTGTGGCTTATCGGAATCATTATCTACTGCTATGAAGGCGATTCGATTTCCATTGTCAAACCAGCAAATGCTGCTTTCAGAAGATGCTGTCTTAGTAAGTCGGGTGAGATTGGAACCGTCGGAATTGATTACATAAATCTCAGAATTGCTTTTGTTTTCCTCAATGCTTTGATAGGAGAGTGTGAAAGCGATAGTTTTGCCATCAGGGGAGGGTGCTATTTCATTGATTTTACCCATTGCCATCAACACTTCGGGAGTCAACATTCCGTTTTCAATATTCACTTCCGGTTTTTCAATTATAACGTCATTGATATCTTTAGATACGCATCNGNCTAACATACCGGAGATCATTAACAGACTCATTGGAATAAAAAGGTTNTTCATGAANAATATTTAAGTTTAATGTTTATTTTTTCTTTTTGTGTTATAGGTTTTGTGAGTATTGTATCCGGGTACTCCGCCGGGATAAAGACTCTTGATTAAATCTTGTCGATGCAATTTTGAAAGAGTCCTTACAATTTCGGTTCGTGCTTCCGGCTTATACCAGAAGAAGAATTGTCGTTGGGCACTTTTTTCCTGCTCGGAGCGAGCAGTGAAAATTTTCTCTTTAGTATAAGGATGGATTCCGCTATAATATATTTCTGTTGAGACAGTCATCGGAGTCGGGGTAAAATCCTGCACCTGCTCAAGATGGAAATNTAANNTCTTGGTTTCNACAGACAACTCAGCCANATCGTCAANTCGGCAACCGGGGTGAGAAGAGATAAAATAGGGGATAAGTTGCTGATTAAGCTGTTCCTTTTCATTTAAATTATCAAAAATTCTTTTGAAATCTTTGAATAGATTAAATGAAGGTTTTCTCATTATATTCAAAACATTATCCGAAGTGTGCTCCGGAGCCACCTTTAATCTTCCGCTCACATGATTTCGGATCAATTCCTTAATATACTCCTGATTTGCTTTATTTACTTTCGCATCCTCTTTTTCAGCCATGGCAAGATCATATCTGACGCCGCTTCCGATAAAAGATTTTTTTACTCCGGGAAGAGAATCTACTGATTTATATATATCCAGAAGGGGGGAGTGATCAGTATTCAGATTCTTACAAACGTTAGGATGCAGGCAAGAGGGTCTGACACATTTTTCACATTTAGACCGATCTTTCCCTTTCATGCCATACATATTTGCCGACGGACCACCCAAATCAGAAATATAACCCTTGAAGTCATCCATATTGATGACCTGTCGTGCCTCTTTTAAAATTGATTCCTTAGAGCGCGATGAGATAAACTACCCCTGATGTGCAGAAATAGTGCAGAAAGCACACCCGCCGAAACATCCCCTGTGCATATTTATGGAATGGCGAATCATATTGTAGGCGGGAATCTCTTTATTTTTATATCTCGGGTGAGGATAGCGCGTATAAGGGAGGTCGAATGTGGCGTCTATCTCTTCCGGTGACATTTGTGGATACATAGGATTAATGCAAATCCATCTTCCGCGTGTCTTTTGCCACAATCTTTTCCCTTCCATCTTATTGGATTCAATCTCGACCAATTTAAAATTTGCCGCCTGCTTGGATTTATCTTTTGAGCAATCTTCAAATGAGGAAAGAATCACATCCTCATGGCGTGGAGATTCATCTGTAAAAAACAGGGTTTGCTTTATATCCTTTATTTCATTTATGCTTACTCCTGAATCCAGTCTTTTTGCCAATTCCACGATGGCTCTTTCCCCCATGCCGTAGATAATCATATCCAGTTTCGAATCGGCAAGTAAAGAGGGTTTCAATTTGTCACTCCAATAATCATAATGGCTGACTCTTCTGAGCGAACACTCAATCCCCCCACCGATTACGGGAACATCCGGATAAAGATTTTTGAGAATTTCAGAATATACTATCGAAGGATAATCCGGACGGGCACCATGTTTCCCTCCTGGAGTGTAGGCATCATCATGCCGCTTTTTCCGAGCCGCCGTGTAATGATTCACCATCGAATCCATTGCTCCCGGCGACACTCCGAAGAATAAACGCGGCTTTCCTAATTTTTTGAAATCCCTCAGATCATCTCTCCAATTCGGTTGAGGAACAATCGCAACCTTATATCCGTGCGACTGCAGTACACGACCTATTACCGCCGCGCCAAATGAAGGATGATCCACGTATGCATCCCCTGAAAACAATATTATATCGGCTTGCTCCCAACCCAATTTATCCATCTCCTCACGTGAAGTGGGGAGGTAAAGAGATTTATCAAAGCGTGCTTTATCAAGCGACAAATCTTTTATTGCTTTGGAGGGCTGTTTTTGAGGAGTCATATTGATTAAGTCCTTTTAAGTTTGCGAATATTCTTCAAACTTAAATTTACTTATTGTTATAATTAGTCATGGCAAAAGATATTCCGCTCAGAGCAAATGCTTTGATGGCTTCGTCAGCCACTTTTATTCTTTCAGGCAAAGATTTCTGCTCTTCTTCATTGAAGTTTCCGAGTACATAATGAACCTGTGAACCCTTCGGAAAATTTTGTCCAATGCCGAATCGAAGCCGGGCGTAATTTTGAGTACCCAATTCTGCCGCAATATTTTTTAAGCCGTTATGTCCGGCATCACTTCCGCCGCTTCTGAGACGGATTGTGCCGAAGGGGAGGGCTAAATCATCAACAGCCACGAGTAGATTCTCTAACGGTAATTTTTCCTTATTCATCCAATATCTCACGGCAACGCCTGAAAGATTCATAAAGGTAGATGGTTTTAAGAGAAGCAACTCCACGTTTTTTACCTTAACTTTTGCCATATCCCCGTATCTGCAGGATGAGAATGTGACGTTGGTTTGTTTTGCAAGTTCATCTACAATCATGAAGCCGATGTTATGTCTCGTTTCGGCATACTCCTGTCCTATGTTACCGAGACCTACAATCAAAAATCTNTTCATATCNCTNTTTGACTCTTTACGAAATAATGATTTCAGCAGCCACATANTCTCATGAACTCACTGCGCAAAGNAGGATCTNCGGCAAATTTTCCACAATAATCGAAAGTAACTGTGGAGGCATCCTGTTTTTCCACTCCACGCATTTTCATACATAGGTGTTCCGCTTCGCAGGTAACGATAATTCCGTCATTGGGAAGAGTTTTATTGAGTAATTCGCAAACCTGAGCTGTCAATCTTTCCTGAACTTGAAGGCGTCGGGCAAAATTATCCACCACTCTTGCCAATTTCGACAAGCCGATCATCTTCCCTTTAGGAAGATAGCCAACAGTAACTTTACCGAAAAATGGGAGGATATGATGTTCACACATGCTGTAGAACTCAATATCCTTGACTATTACTATTTGCGAACCGGCATGTTCAAAAATTGCCTGTGTGGCAATTGATTCCGGGTTAACTCTATAACCTTGAGTGATGTCAAGAAGAGCCTTGGCTGCTCTGACAGGGGTTTTCAGCAGACCTTCTCTGTCGGGATTTTCACCTATTAATTTCAATATCTCACGATAATGATAGGCAATTTTTTCTGTCAGTTCAGAATCATGTAGTTCGGTATTTCTCATGAAATTATTTAATTACTACGATCTGACATTTAACTATTCTCATTTCATTCGCAAAAGAAGGGAATGCGCTTTTCAATTCCATCAAAGCGTCATTTGCTTCCGATTGTGAGCGATAATTTCCTACTCTCGTATACCAGTTTGGGGAAGAAGAAAATGTATACACCTGACCACGATATTTCGGAAATCGTGAAATTATCGCTGCGCCGCGTGCCTTGGCGCGTGCCTCCAAAGAGTGCTGGTTTCTTCCATCCGCAAACACCTGTATTCGATAGCCTGAAATTTTATTTAATCCGGGTCGGATATATACCTTTCCTTGTCCGGATGTCTTTTTATGGGATGAGGGAGATTTCAAGATGTTCTCGAGCAATTCCTTGGAAACAATTATTTCAACTTTTCCATCGGAATCCTCCATGATTTTCTCTATGGGATTTATTAAACTGTCATTTTCCTGAATGGTGGCTGAAGAGTTGACAGAAGGTTGATTAACTTGTGCTGATCCTCCTCCCGGAAGGCACAAGAGCAACAACAATAATAGTAAGAAATATATTTTTCCTCTGTTAATACTTTGCATTATCAATTGCAATGAACAGTTAAATAATTTTTAAAGACGATCTTATTGAAATGTTTGGAAATTCCCCGCTTCAGGGAATTTCCAACATTTCAGATATTTCAGATTAATTGAATGCTTCAATAATTCCCAAGAAAGAATCGGCATCCAAAGCAGCTCCACCGATAAGACCACCGTCAACATCAGGTTTTGCGAAGAGTTCTTTTGCATTGGAGGGTTTGCAGCTTCCGCCATAGAGGATAGAAGTATTGTCGGCAATCTCTTTGCCATATTTATCTTCAATTACTTTGCGGATGTGAGCGTGCATGTCCTCAGCTTGCTCGGCAGTCGCAGTCTTACCTGTGCCGATTGCCCAGACCGGTTCGTAGGNAATANCGNNTTTTGAANAATCTTCANNNGAAAGAGAGNATAAANNCTCAANCTGTGAACTTACAACATCATTGTATGTGCCGTTTTCGCGTTCTTCAAGAACTTCCCCCACNCAGNAAANAGGTGTCAGANCNTGTTCAANTGCCTTTTGAGTTTTTGCAAGGAGTTGCTCATTGTTTTCTCCGAAATATTGGCGACGTTCGCTGTGTCCGAGAATGACGTGAGTAGCGCCGGTGCTCTTCACCATAGCGGCTGATACTTCTCCGGTATATGCACCTTTTTCGTGTTCTGAACAATTCTCCGCACCAAGACCGATAAGATTCGGTTCAATAACTGCGTTAACTGAAGTCAGGTGTGTGAAAGGCACACAGATCACAACATCACAATTCTTCTCTTTCCCTTCGAGAAGGGAGTTAATTCTGTCGGCAAGTTCGACCCCCTCTTCAAGAGTGGNGTTCATTTTCCAATTGCCTGAAACAATGTGCTTTCTC
>WFMC01000058.1 GCA_009177205.1 Bacteroidales bacterium | reverse complement strand
TGATAGCATAAGGGCTCCACCTCTTCCCATTCCGAACAGAGAAGTTAAACCTTATCACGCCGATGGTACTGCTAACGCGGGAGAGTAGGTAATCGCCCCCTTAACCTAAAGCCTCAGATTTTCTGGGGCTTTTTTATTTTCAGTACGTTAATTTATTCTCTATTTATCGGGTAAAGCGTTGGAATAATTTGCGGGTATTATTGTCAACTATGAATGAAAATATACAATATAAAACTAAATATATAACCGTCAATATTGCACTCTTCAATAATCCCTCGCAATTAATAAATTCTCCTAAATAAATTGTTATAAATACTAATAATAAGGAGAGAATTGATAATTTAATAATTGTTCCGTAAAAATAAAATAATCGTCGTTTTTTCTCACCTTCGCTCCAATTCCTGAATAAATAATATGGTTTCCAGAAGAAAACAAATATCACCAAAGCTGTAATTACTCCTGACAATATTCCCGACAAACCGTAAAAATATCCCAATAGCAATGATAAGCCAATGGATATTCCCCCTTCAGCTATCGGTGCCCATATATCCCCAACTATCCCTGCTGCTGTAGTGAATGTTTCAACAGCTCCTCTGAAAATTCCGATAAATAATACCAAAGATATTAATATTGCAGATGTTTCCGATAATAAATATTCATTTCCTACCCATAATTGAGTAAAGGGTTTTACACAAACCAAAAATCCGAAGCTGCAAAAGGAGGCAATTCCGAATCGCAACGAAAGTAATTCTTTAAATATATTNAATTGCTTTTCAGATNAATCNAAATTAANAACATNCCCTACAANAGCTTCCAAGCCCCTGAAAATTGAATCAATCAACCTGTTGATACCGTTGACTATCAGTATATAGTTGCCGTAAATTGCAACAATGGTAAGCGAAAGGTATGAGTAAATCACAATCGGACTCATCTGTTTTACTACAAAGCCTCCGATTTTATGAAACATCAACTGCTTGATTTTCTTTTCTACAATCGGGTATTTTGCCCTTAACTTTTTGATATTGTCGTAGGATATATTATAATTGGGGAATCTATTTTTGATAAATTTATTTAGTAACAAAGATGAAACAATAGTTCCGATCACTTCCCATACCAACCATAATTGATATCCTATTTCCTTCCATCTGATGATGCATACGATTTGAAGAAGTATCTGAATCAATTTAGGTATTCTATATGCTGCCTGCACCTTATATTCCTCTTGCCCGGCGCTTAGGAGTACCTGCTTATAATTCCATACATAGCCCACCATGGATGAAAATAGAAATACTGCGAATGTGGAGTATGCATACCATAGCGGCAAATCAGTTTTTTTGAAAATTAAAGGGAAAAAGAAGCAAAGCAACAATGCTGAAGAGAGCATGACGAATGCTACTTTTCTATATAGATTCTTATGTATTGCGATAATCTCCTCAATCTCTCTCTTATTATTTTCTGCAAGGGGTTTATATATAGAGAACGCGATTGCCACTCCGATACCGGATTCGGCGATATTAAGGAACTCCATAATACTGCTCACCAAAGAATTGAGACCTAAAATTTCAACACTGAGATAATCAATAAATACTTTTCTGCTGAAAAATTGCAGAATAAGCATTCCGGCGAAAAGCGACAAACCCACAAGTGCGTTGCGAACAGAGCGTCGGGTTCTTCCCTGTGAAAGGGTGTTAGATTGCGCCTTCATCGAGCCAAAGAGATGTTGACGCTAATTCCATAATTGGAATTAGAGGTCGGGAAAGAAGTGTTGCTTACAAGGGGAGTATTGACCTGATGATCGAAGAAAGCGTTAAGGGTAATGCGCTTACTCAAGACGTAGCTCGCCATGAAATTGATTGAGAAAGTGCGTGTAGCCGAAGTGGCTTGAGTATAGGCAGACTCAATTCGTCTTATCAAACTTGCATTATCTGAAAATGCGAAATCAAGGTTGAGCGACAAATCGTTGCTGACATTACCCTGCTTGCTGCCAATTTTTAAAATCTTGTTGAAATTGGCTATTTTATAACCAACTCCAACCGTTACATTCTTACTTGTGGTCTCTACAACCTGACCTGCTGAAGAGTTCAAGTTAANGNTTCTTGANTCTTTATACTCACCTTTAACGGTCAGATNATTTATAANAGTCATATTCACGCCGATAAGAGGAGCGAATTTTTCGGTTATGGCAACACTTGAAATGCTGAATGGTGATGAAGGAATAGGATTGTTAGTCTGAGCATCGAGAGTGAAACCTATTTCATCTCCGATACCTTGCCAATCAAGGAATGAACTGTAAGAGCCTACTGAATATGTACATTGATAAGCATGATTCAATGTGAAAGCTTTGAACACCTTTTTCATCGGTGCCATTTGCATGAACCCGTCGTAGCTGATCTTCCAGTTTNGCAACATGGAGGAAAGACCCGGGAACAGTTTCAGAGTTACGCTATTAACATTTTGNCCGGTATATGCTGCAAGGAAAGCGGGAATCAANATATCNGAACTTGTGGAGCTGACTGAACCGACCTGCGGATTATAAGTGGTTCCTCCCAAAGGATNACNCTCCATAAAGCCTGNCGTAGNATATTGCTTTNCTACATATTGAGNCTCATATCTTTGAGCCACNACCGGGATGTTTTGCAGAAATCTTTCAAAAGCTTGAGAATAATAACCATTTTCCGCTTTGGAATTTTTGAGGGCAGTCATAATTGCCACATGTGTTCGTGTATAAGAGCCGGTGCGTGACGTAGGCATTCCCTCATACATAAATTGAACTTGTCGCGTTCTGGAATCTGTCAGATTTGATGTAAGAGTAATTTTAAGACCTCTTATCGGCTCGAGTTGCAATTCAAAGTTAAATTCCTTACTTTCATTCCAGATTGCCGGGCTAACCTGATTATTATCCGTCAGTAGCCAATTTCTGTCAAGAGCCTTCTCCACATAACCTTCATCATAGAAGCCGAAAGCAAAATCCAATCCCGGAGCCATCGGACCATATTTCGTTGATTGCCCGAAAATATCACCTATATTGGGTCCGAAC
>WFMC01000132.1 GCA_009177205.1 Bacteroidales bacterium | reverse complement strand
GTGTTTCTCCAAAATATTCCATTCTCAGCCCATAAAATATGCACGATAACGCAAAACAGGCCAAAATGAGGTGTATTACCCCCATTTTTGGTCTGTTTTGCTATCTGTGAGCACATTTTCTTTATATTGAAGGCAATTGCTAAGAAGGCAAAGTCCATTGTGACCTTGTCTTTGTTGAAGTGGCGGAAGCGTCTGTATGTCATATTGAATTTCATCTGACCAAAGACAGCTTCGGGTTCTATGCATCTTCGTCCACGGTGCATGATTCCATCTTCGGAGGTGAGTAATTCCCGTGCTTTACGTTTGTATTGGTTCAACCTGTGATTCACCTCGATTATCCTATGATCACCTTTAGCTTTGTAGCAGAGACAACGGAGCGGGCAGCCCTTGCAGTTCTGAGCACGGTAACGGACATTTTCACTTCGGTATCCGCTGGCGGTCTTTGAGTGGGATATTCCGATGCGCGTCATGTGCTGTCCCATCGGACATACGTAATAATCTTCATCGGCATTGTAATGGAAGTTGTCCTGATGGAAGGGATTGGGGTTGTAACGTGGACGCTGCTCAATATGAAAACGGTTGTACTTGACATAAGCATCCATGCCTATCTCGTCCATAAAGCGGTAGTTCTCCTCACTGCCATATCCGGAGTCGGCAACCACAGTGGAGGGAAGATGATGGTAACGACTCTGGAATGAGTTGAGGAAAGGAATGAGGGTGAGAGTATCTGTGGGATTGGGGAAGAGAGCGAAGTCTGTGATAAACTGATTCTCGGCTGAGATTTGCACGTTGTAGCCCGGTTTGGTCTGTCCGTTGTTCATGGCGTCTTCCTTCATGCGCATGAAGGTTGCATCGTGGTCGGTCTTGGACATGGAGTTGCGCTCGCCAATCTGTTGGAGCCTACCATCGTATTCGCTCAGCTTGTCCCGTTGCGCCTCCAGTTCCTTTATCTGCTTCTTACGCTCCCGAAGCTGCTTCTTGCGTTTCTTGTCCNCAGGCTCCGGGGTCTTTTCAACCGCCTGCTTCAACTCGTCTATTATATCGGAAAGTTGCCCGGGGGTGAGTTCAACCTTATCGTCGTCACGGACATTATCCTGGGCTATGGCGTCATCTATCTGTGACAGTAGAACGGAGATCTTCTCCAACAGCTTTGCCCGGTTCTTCTCAACGGTCTTGCGCCATACGAAGGTGTACTTGTTTGCCTTGGATTCTATCTTGGTGCCGTCTATNTNNTCNANATCCAGACTNACAAAACCCTTNTCAGCCANTATNAGTACCAGTTGGGTGAAGATATTGTTGATTTCATCCTTCACTCGGTTGCGAAAGCGGTTGATTGTGATGTAGTCCGGCTTGTTGTAGCCCGCCAGCCAAATGAAATGGATGTCACGCTGCAGTCTCTTCTCTATCTTGCGGCACGAATAGATGTTGTTCATGTAAGCATATATCACGACCTTGAGCAACATTTTCGGATTGTAGGGACTACGCCCGCGCTCACGGTATAATTTCCTTACGGCTTCAAGATTCAGATGCTCAACAATCGCATCGACAATACGAACAGGGTCATCTTCCGCAATATCTTCGTCTATTCTTTGCGGAAAAAGCACCATTTGGTTGGGCATGTAAGATTTAAAGTGTATCTTTGTAGGCATTTAATTTATTATGTGTCTTAAAGTTACAAAAACTTTTTGACATGGCAAAGCCCCGGCTTGGGAAAGTCGAGGCTTTGTTTTATGTTTTTCAGCATGTTACACAAAGGAGGGTATGCCTATTTTGACACACCCTC
>WFMC01000160.1 GCA_009177205.1 Bacteroidales bacterium | reverse complement strand
TCTTTTTACTTTTGGCTTTTCCTATTGACGCGCTGAAATTGCCAAGTGTTCCGATAACGGAATCCTGCGCCTTGATTATCTCCGGAGACATCTCATAAGTCTTTGTGACGCTCAGACGGGAGGCATGCCACATCTCGATGGCNGCCTCTGCCGAAAGCATCTGGNATCCTCGTTCGTCCATCATCTTCTGCCTCCGGTTTTGAGTCCTGCGAGTTCAAGGGCAAGCTCNGCATCGACNATTATCTTTCGCCCGATCTGCTTNATCGCCTTGTCGATCTTTCCGCTTTTCTTGATGCGGTTGGCAGTCGGNATGCTGCAACCGAACAGCTGTGCTATGCCGGAAAGACCATATACATATTTAGGAGCGGAAGCGTCCACNACTACATCAGCCTGCTTNGGCTTGCTTTCGTTGGANGCGGACTTTGAGAGGAACATAAATTCCTCGCCNGTCATTTGCCACAGNGGNTTGTTNAANAGGTTTTCTAATTTCATATNNANGANTAATTTTAAGTGTTAATCCCGGCNCCGGGGGATTGATTTTTGATTGCTGTCGACACTGCAAAATTACTCCTGAAAATGAGTGGNAAGGAGGTGGATACTNAAATAAAATGTCTTTTTAATTCTTTGNTTATCAGTNATAATGAAAATACCACTCAAANNNTTTTGAGTGGTATCAGTGGTTNTCGGGTAATGTCACGATAAAATTATAGACTATCACNTNAAATTGGTGTGAAANTTNCGGAAAANNAGCCTNCTTNACAATCGTNCTTGCTTGGTAATAATTTGAACACACTTTTATGAACACAAGGCATAGACGGAAATGGCAAAATANAGTTGGCGCGGAGTTGTGTTCAGATTTGTGTTCAAAGCAAAAGAAAAAGCAGCTACGACTGCTGTCGTAACTGCTTGATTCTTATGAAGTGGTCCCACTTGGGCTTGAACCAAGGACTCCCTGATTATGAGTCAGGTGCTCTAACCAACTGAGCTATGGGACCTGCGATTTTCAGACATGCAAAGTTAATCATTCCAGATTAACTTTGCAAGTGTTTTAGCGTTTTTTTAGATTTTTCATTATTTATCTTACGATAAATTTCTGTGTTCCGCGTGAGGATTTCCTGATATATATGCCGGGAACAGTAGGACGTTCTGCAAGGACATGGCCTTGAAGTGAAATGAATACGCATTCATCGTCCGTCACATTTTCATCTGCAGGTAGGGTCTCTATTCCCGTTATCTGACTCATGTCAAGGAGTATCTTGTCTGACCATGCGCTGTGATTCCAATTGTCGGTATCAACTGCCATTTTGCGAACACGGTAATCATATTGCGCTCCCTCTGCCAATCCTGTTACGGTATAACTGTTGCCGGTAATTCCATTGATTGTAATGGAAGAATTTGAATCAGCCGCCTTGCGGGTGGTGTTGGCGGATATGGTTCCGGTTGCATCCCCCGTATAAATATCCGCGCTCATCACATAAAAGCGCTTTTTGGTGGTATCTGTGTAAATCCACAGATACATGTTCCCCTGTGGCTCTCCTTCAAATACGTGCACATAATCTTTATATTGGGATGCAAGTGGGAAAGATACAGCTGAATCTAAAGTGTCATAGTTATCATTCAAGAGTTCGACATACATTGTGGTGCCGTCGCTTCCGTAAGAGGCTGCATTGATTTTGACTGTTACCAATCCGGAGTCATCTCCTTGGAATAGGGGTGATTCAATCAAACCGATGTTTTTATTTGAGCCGAGGCGAATCCCTTTGCCATCTTCCACGCCGGTATACCCGTCTGTTTCCCAACCATGTTTTGCATTATTAAACACCGTTGAGATTACCAGTTCGCTTGTGATTTCGCGATGAGGTGAAACCTCAATGGAATAGGTTACGGGAGTTGATTCCGGAGCGGCATCCCATGAAATGCAGGCTGAAGTGTTGTCAATCACGGAATGCTTCACGTCTGTGGGAGCTGAGAGGGTGGNTCGCGGCGCTTTCATGCACCAGAATGAGATGGNTCCGTCGCTGTTTTTTGTGATTTCAGTGANTGGTTTGCNCAGGGTGCTCCCCTTATTAAGTTTTGATGCGGGTTTGGAAGAATCAGTAAATTCAGTAGCATCTTTGTAGGGCCAAAGGTCGCCCAATACGTCCTTTTCATTGAAGGTATATCCGTATGATGTCTTGTCGAGCATCAGATTATTATCTGCTGGCACGGGAGTCATGCGTTGCAAGTCATAATCATTTACTGTGTTACCTTTCCATGCTGCTTCAGAGTATGTTACATGATATATGAAGAGTCCTTCGGCAGGCATAAACATATCCCAGCCTTGATTTTTGCGATTTTCAAGAATGAAGTATTCGTTTGAATCAGCCGGATTAGTAAGTTTTATGGCTTTGTCGGTAACTGAATTTTTCTGGTTAAACCATGGGAGATTATAGAGGGTATTTTCTTTGCCCTCTTCTATTTCAATCCAGCCCATGAAGGCTTTTTCGTAAGCGGAATAGCCGATGGGTGTGTAGCCGTCATTGTTATAGGAGCCGAAATCCATCAGACTCCAGGGACCCATGCCGAAATGCTTTCCGTATTGTGTGTCATAGAAATCCGGGAGGTCAAGACAGTGGGAGAATTCGTGGCAGAATGTGCCGATACCGTCAATTTGGGTAAGGTCTGCGCCATACAGTTCGTTGAAGACTGCGAATTTGTCAACTGTAGTATTATCTAATTTGAGCGATTTGCCAAAGTCTGAACTTGAAAGTTCCCATTGGCATGGCCACACGGAATTTTCAGCATCACTGTCGTAAGAAGATGCTTCGCCATCGCCTGCATAAAGAACGATTACTACATCGCATTCCCCATCTTTGTCGTTGTCGTAGTCTGCGAAATTGATTTGGGAATTTAGGTTCTGACAACCAACCCCTACCATTTCTCCGACGCGTAGATCATTTCCGTTGCGGTCGTTACCACCATAATAACTGCGTTTATTGGGGAGGGTGACGGGTCCGTAAACGTCAAACTGCGGCGTATACTTACCGTTGGATTGGTCGACAAAATATTGATGTGCGCTAACATTACCGGTTGAGAAGAATTCGGTAAAAGTAGCTTTCGGATCTTTATCTTTAAATTTATAGTCGGAATATTGCACGAGAAGCACCGGAATTTTTGGAGAACCAGTGCAAGGCACCTGGCGTGCTTTTGCAATTTTTTGAGGAGCTCTGGCTGCGCGNGCTTTCCGGATNTTGTTTTTGCGCGNTTNNATGAGNGAGTNTACCGAGTAGANATTAGTGTCNNCCGCANGNGTCNNTTCAGTGTTATAAGCCGGGCGAAAATTCGGTGAGCAGGCAACGCGGATGTCGCTGATTCCTTCAGCCGATTGATAATAGTAGAATCCGTCTGAGCCTTTTGCCACAGAGAGACCGTCGGTTGTGGCTAAAGTATGAAAAAATTCATCTCCAATTAACTGGAGAGATAGTTGGGAACCATCGGGTTGAGTGTATGTTCTGAAGCCCGGTTTTGCCGGAATGCCGAAAGAAGAATTGGCATATAGGGTTAATCCGGCGGCTGCAAGAAGTAGAGATTTCAATTTCATAATATTAAGTTAATATGATATTAAAGGGAGTTCCGCTAAAGGAACTCCCNTNATTATATTNGGNATGAANCCTTAGAACAGGGNTANATCATTCTTATTTAGCTGTANGGGGATGCACGTTGANAAACNTGCGTNCTTCNNTACCGNCNGAGAAAACTACGATTCCGTCGNNAAGAGCGAAGAGAGTGTGGTCTTTACCCATGCCGACATTGAGTCCGGGATGGTGTTGAGTGCCACGCTGACGCTTGATAATGTTACCTGCCTTGCAGTTTGAACCCCCGAAGATTTTGACGCCGAGGCGTTTGCTTTCTGATTCGCGGCCGTTCTTAGAACTACCGACACCTTTTTTATGAGCCATATCTGAGAGTAAATTAATTAAGCGTTAACGATATTTTTAATAAGAACTTTAGAGAAGCATTGGCGATGACCGTTTTTGCGGCGATAACCTTTGCGACGTTTCTTTTTGAATACGATTACTTTCTCGCCTTTTACGAGGGGCTCGAGAACTTCACATTCAACTTTTGCACCTTCCACGGCAGGCGCGCCGATTTTTACATCGCCGTCGGCATCAAGAAGAAGCACTTTGTCAAAAGCGATTGCATCACCTTGCTTGGTTTCTTCGCCGAGATAGTGAACATACAGATACTTGCCTTCTTCGGCTTTAAACTGCTGTCCTTTGATTTCTACGATTGCGTACATCGAATTATTTGTTATTTAAATAGTTTCTCCGTTGGGCGATATGAGAAATTTCATATACTTATTTTAGCCTTGGCGGAATAATCATACAAAATTAATCAAAATTTTTTGATTGTGCAAGTGATTTTTGATGATATATGTTTTTTTATTTGCATGTCATTATGTCAAGCACATATAAATCGGTGGCTCTCATAGCGTCTCTCCCGATTGATGTAAGGTTGCGAACCGTTCTGTCAACATCTTCATCAATAATACCTTCTGCAGAAGTGACACATTTCCCCTCCATCGCCATCATTGCCGACATGGCTGCAGTGGAGACTCCGGAGCTGATTTTCATGGCGCATGAGGGTTTTGCACCATCGCATATCATGCCGGTCAGATTGGCAATCATATTTTTTACGGCTGAGCATACCTGTTCAAAATTGCCTCCCATTAGATAAACGAGTGCTGAAGATGCTCCTGTAGAAGCTACCACACAGCCACATAGGGCGGATAATCTTCCGAGGCTTTGCTTGATGTAGATGCTTGTCAGGTGGCTGAGCATCAGAGCCCGAATGAGTTGCTCTTCAGATGCGTTAATATCTTCTGCATAGCTCACCACAGGCATAGTGGCGCAAATGCCTTGATTGCCCGAGCCGGAATTTGACATCACCGGGATTGGCGCTCCGCCCATTCTGGCATCGCAAGCCGCTGAAGTCCACGAAATGATGTGAGCCACGGGGGTGTTGCCGAAGAGAGTTTCTCCTTTTAATCTGATAGTGGCGCCCAGAGAGTGACCGAATGTCTGATTAAAAGCCAGTTCTGCTGCAGCTTTGTTCAAATCGCGGGCATGGAGAATAAAATCAATCTCTTCTAACGGGGAGTATATCGCAAAGTCCCACACGGTCTGAAGATTAAGTTTAACATCCTCTTTTTCCGCTGAAGTAGCATTGCTTTCAGAGGCTGCTGAAGGCTCCTCATTAAAAATCACCGATCTGTTTTTTTCGAGGTATATGAAATTAGTGTGTTCTCTTGAAATCGTAGCTCGTACGCGATCAGTGTCGTAAGATACTTCTACATCTATATGCAGATTAGAGGGGGCGTTTTCAAATAGCTTAATACCAATAGGATGGGTCTTGATATACTCTTTTCCTTTTTCAACGGCTTCAGGAGACACATCACGAAGCACCTCGAGTCCATATTCTGATTTGCCGATAAGTGCCCCGAGGGCAATGGCAATAGGGAGACCGATCATACCGGTTCCGGGGATTCCGACACCCATAGCATTCTTGAGAATGTTCGTGCTTAGTTTGACGGAAATAGATTCCGGGGTATGACCGAGGAGTTCGGTGGCTTTGGCTACGCAAAGTGACACAGCGGCTGGTTCGGTGCAACCTACAGCAGGCACAACCTCGCGTTTTACGAGATTTGCGATTGTTTTACGGATTGAAGGATTGAGTATCATGGCAGGAAATTGGAATTTTCAGGTTTGCAAATATAAAATAAAGATATGTTAATGTGTTATACTTTAAGGCTGTGAGGATCAAGTTCGGGGAATGGCAGGCGGTTACGACTCATTTTTTCAATTTTTTTATTTCTCCAGCATTTTCTGCAACAGGCTACATATCGGTCGTTTCCGCCTATTTCCACCTGCTCTCCTTCTGTGATGATGTCGCCCCGGGCATCAATACGGGCGTTCATTATGGTTTTTCGTCCGCAGGTGCATGTGGATTTCACTTCATCAATTGTGTCAGCCATTTCAAATAATCTTTTGGAGCCCTCAAAGAGGTTACCCTGGAAGTCAGTGCGCAATCCATAACAGATGACGTTGCAACCAAAATCGTCTACCACGGCGGCAAGTTCGTCAACCTGACGGGCATTGAGGAATTGGGCTTCATCCACGAGCACCCATGCCGGAGCCGAGTCAAGGTCTTCTTCGATTAATTGCCTCATCATGGCATACAGGTCAGTATTGTCATAAATCCATTTGCACTCCCGCTCGATTCCAATGCGGCTTTTAATCACGTTCTTTTTATCTCGAGTATCAATCACGGGCTTCATGCAAAGATACCGGATTCCCCGTTCTTCAAAATTGTATGCCGTAGTGAGCAGAAGAGCGGTTTTTGCAGAGCCCATAGTGCCGTAGCGAAAGTATAATTTTGCAATGCGATTCATGATGTAATTAAAGAATCAGAATTAAAGATGTCAGGAATGAAAAAATTGAAAAACTTCCATAAAATTACAATCAAAACTTCAGAAGAGCAAATTAAAATCGGATATTAACATATCATTATTTTTAAGAAAAAAATATATATACCATAACTTTTTGAAATGTGTGTTGTTATAACATCATGAAAGCGGAAAGTCAATAAATATAACAAACGCTTTTAAACTCATTCCTCGAAAAGATTACACTATGAAATCTAACGCAGTAGTAATTAACATCAATCCGGGTGCTTCCACTTCAGGCAATTTGAATACCGAAATCGGATTATCCTCCATACGGATGAGAGTTCTGAAGGAGGGTCGCGAAATGGCTAAAGAGAAGTCAGGCAGAACATTGCGTCATATCTTTGGCAGTACGTCAATGGATGCCGGAATGAGTAAGAAAGTTTTGATGGTTAGAGTTGTGTTTGGTTTATGCCTGACGTTAGAGGGGATTTTAACGTGCATGTATTCCGGTTTATCCGTTTCCTCGTTGGGAATAATCAGTATCATAAGCGGATTAATGTTACTTCCCGGAATTCTTACACGTGTATCAATGAGTATAGCCACGATGATATTCGGATTATCTCTTTTAAGCGGACTATCTACAGGATTGCCGATAATGGTTGACTATATCAATTTGGCAGGATGTTTATTTTTCGCCTTGATAGGTCCCGGAAGATTTTCTGCGGATGCTATAATCCGAAGAAAAATATTTAGAACTGTCAGGCGTCGGGAGACGCATAAATTGCTGGAGCGTCGCTTCTCCTACCAGGCTATGCAGTATGCCGACTTCTAAAAAGAATCATTGCGTAAATATTCAATCCCTAATTATTTAATATCTTTAAGGCGGATTTTGATGTCGTAGGGCATTCCTCCTTTCCGAGGAGGCGTGGAACGCTTGAAATATAAAGNNNNTTNCCGGTCGNAGNGACGAAAAGAAATTGNNCGCGTTTCTCCNGGNNGAANCTCTATTGATTGAGTTACTTCGCGCCGGTGAATCATCCTGCCGCTTAAATCAGTATAAGTGATATCAAGAATTATTTCAGAAATTGCTCGGTCAGATGAATTTGTAATGCACAGACTTTCGTAGGCGGAAGATGCAGACTTGTCATATCCGCTGAAGGTGATGTTTCGCTTCAATAAATTAATCTCGGTTGAATCATTACAAAGTTCAAAAATGGAAGAAGCGGAGGATTCTTTCTTAGGAAGGTCAGATTTTTGAGTTTCCTNTGAGTTTTTTTTNTTTGNTTTGCCTGATCGTAAAGAAGTTTTAATTTTTCGAGCGCACAAATCCATATCAGGTTGGGATGCGGAATAAATAAACATTGCGCCCACAACCAACAAGCCATATANCGGGAATATTCGCGCTCGCTNCATAATTAAAACATTTAGTTACAAGTATCGAGGAGAAGAGGAAGCCGGGGAATTCCCATCGAAAGTCGGGAATGTTTTAATGATTCCGTCCGGCACTTTGTCGGCAGGAGATTCAGTGCGTACCCGAAATCCGAGTCTCAAAACCTTCATCAGTGTTGGAAGAAATAGGGAGGGGGTGAAACTAACTTTAATTTTAGGGGATTTAATGTATAGGATATCAGAATTTCCTGATAGTTTCCCGGAGCAAGGGAGAGGCGAAGTTAGAAGACCTTTATTCAGTTTAGTTTTCAATTTGATGCTGAATTGCGTTTTATCCGCCGACTCCTCAATTTGACCAACATTCATGCCGGGATGCAGACTGCAATCGACACTTTCGAGTAGATAGATGTCATAATGCCCTTTGTCGTGGCGAGATTTTAATATAATCAAAGAAGTTTCATCGGCAGGATATTCCCAAATTCCTTCAATTGGAGAGAGTGGAAGGGTAGCGAGGTATTTCTCGGCATTTTCTCTCGATTGTATAGCCTCTATCGGGCGCATTNCCTTTACAAAATCAGGCTCCTGCATAGAATCAGCAAANGTGGAGATGCAGCCACAGANGATTAAAGCACCCGANANTGCTATATGTCGAAGAGAAGACTTCATCATATATTTTCTTCCTTATCCGAACTTAAGGCTTAGTGGAGAAAGTGTAGCTCAACCCGAAGCTAAGAATCTCTTTGAGCGACCAATGTCTCCATTTTGAAATACCTGCGTCGCTGGAGGAATCAAATCTGGGATGGAGATAGATTTGTGTAGACAAGAACTTATTGATATTGAAAGTCAGCGTGTTTTCCCAATCAGCGAGGAAGTAAGAATAGTCGGTGAAGAGAAACATCCGCGATTTCCAGTTTATATTTGCAGTGATGTCCCAATTCAAAGTCAATTCCGCATTCGAACCGAATTCGCTGTGGGTATGCCTGTCAACAGGTATATTATACTGAAGATGGTCTATTCTATTTGATATGCAGGTTTTAAGGTTATAAGAGAAAGGAGAAATAGAAGCTGAAAACTTAAGAGTTTTCTGAAGAGCTTCCAGATTGTAGGTCATACCCAAGCCGACATTGAAATCGCCCGGGGAGAGGAAAGATGCTCCGAGATTTGGAGAATCGGCGGGATATGAATTAAATATTTGAGTTTTAAACTGCATATTCAGCGAATAGAACCATTTTTTGAAAGCTTTGAGACCCATTTTCAAGTTATATTGCAGAAGGTCTTGAGAAATGGAATATTTATGCAGGGACTCCTTGGGGTTAGAGTTCAGAGCCAAACGGTATGAGAGATTACTTGTGAAAAGTTTGTTGGGGTGAAAATTGGTGTTTAAAGCCACATCCCAATTGAAATTGAAGAGAAGAGCCAAATAGTTGTTGCCGCCTTGATACCAGTTGCTGCTTATATAAGCTTGTGAGAATTGCAATCCTGCACCTACGGTATGAAGCCAATTAGTTCGTTTTATTTGATATTCCTGAATTATCGCATCTTCATTATTGATTTCCGGCAGGTGAAGGTTTGCAAGGAAAGTTTTGAAACTATAATCCTCTTCAGGCAATCTCGGAGGTTCCGGAAGATCCCAATAAGCATAATCGATGTTTTGAGGATTATTGACCATATAATTATATTGGAGGTCTTGCTGCAAACGTTGCGATTTTAAGCTGGCAATCAGCCATTCGGGTATGACGGAGAAAGACCCTGCATTTGAATTGATTTGAAG
>WFMC01000060.1 GCA_009177205.1 Bacteroidales bacterium | reverse complement strand
TGTCTAAGTTCACCTGCAAAATATTTTTCCAATTCTCTTTTTGTTTTTTCAATAATGGCAGAGGAACCATCCTGAAAATCAGCGTTTAACTTCTCCTGGATTCGTCTGTCAAGATTCGCCCTACGTTTTCCTTTAACCCAATCGCAAAGACATAATTTATCTTCGTACGAACCGAGAATTAATTCTCCGAAAGGAGAATGATAAATGGTTGTTTTGATTACGTTTCTCATCTTTGGCTTAAAATTTTTAGGACGCGGTTCTTCCGCGTCCTAAAAATAATATCTGATTAGAGTCTACATTCCACTTTAATCCTCGTTAAGGTCTTTCGGGAGAGCTGCGAGCCGCAGGTTATGGCTATCCATGAAAGCGAGTATTTTATCTTTTGCTTCGGAATCTTCAACATCTGCCTTTACCCGGCGCCTTGCATTGAAAGCAGATGTGTTGCTATGATAAATGTGCCGGTAAGCACTTGCAATCTGGTCAATTAATTCTTCAGAAAAATTCCCTTTTCTCAATACGAAAGAATTAACACCCTTATATTCGATTGGATTATGAGCCATAATGACGAAGGGGGGAACATTTCCGTTGACACGACATCCCCCTTTTATCAAGCACCAATCTCCGACTTCACATTTTTCGTGTACCAAAGCATTTGAGGATAGAATCGAGTAATCTCCAATTTTTACATCTCCGGCTATCTTGACAGCGTTACCCAATACGCAATAGTTTCCAATTTCAGAGTCGTGTCCGATATGAGTTTGAGCAAGTATATAGGTATTATTGCCAATTTTGGTGGCTCCATTATGGTGGATAGAACGATTGATAATTACATGTTCTCTTATCACATTATTATTCCCGATGATCACAAAACTCTCTTCACCTTTCCATCTGAAATCTTGAGGAGTGGCGGAGATAATACTTCCTTCATAGAAATGGCAATTAGAGCCGATTCTTGCTCCTGAGCGAATCACTACATTCGGACGAATATGGCAACCATCACCAATTTCCACATTACTTTCAATATAAGCAAAGGGTTCGACGATGATATTATCTCCGAGTTTTGCTTCAGGATCCACATACGCGAGTTTACTTATTTTATTCATGGTATTTAAATTTTTATCGTCCGCCACCTACTGCCTGATAGAGTTCTATCAAAGCGGTCACTTTGTTGTGCCAGCATCCGAGGCTTGCCAATTGAGCCTGCAATAATCCTGAGCGAGCAGTCAACACTTCCAAATATGTTGTAGAATGTCCGAAAGAGAGCAATTCTTCAGTGTATTCCACAGATTTTTCAAGGCTTTCCACTTGCTTTTCTATTTGCCTGCGTTTCTCTTTATTCTTTTCATATTTTATAAGGGCATTTCTGACATCACCCGATGCATTTAGGATGGAATATTCAAAATTATTGAGTGCAATTTGCTGATTGGCTTTCGCTGCTTCCAGTGTTGCAATATTTTGACCTCTTGAAAATAAGGGAGCTGTCAGCGAACCAGCCAATTGGATAAACCATCTACCGGGATTGGAAATCATGCTGCCAAGTAAATTTGTAAAACCTCCTTGGGCAGAGATGTTGATTGACGGATAGAAATTAGCTCGTGCGCTATTTGTGGAATAATAAGCAGAAGCAAAAGCTTTTTCAGCAGCTGCCACATCCGGACGAGCAGCGAGGTAAGCTACCGGCAGGTCGTTTTCAAGTATTACCGGTAATTCAAATTCCATGTTTGACCCTATTTCCCATTGTTGTGGGAAAGTGTTGAGTAATAAAGAAAGAGCTGTTTGAGTTGTTTGAATTGATTGTTCAAGATCTGGAATTGAAGCCAGAATACTATAGTAATTAGCTTCGCTTTGACTGACAGCCGCTGCCGTAGTCATACCCGCATCTTTCATTATTTTCATTGATTCAACCTGATCTTTCCAAATATCTGAGGTACGCCTGGTCAAATCCAGTTGTTGATTAAGAAGCATTAGTGCATAGTAAGTTGAAGCTACGCCACAGATAATCTGTGATTGTGCTGCCTGGCGATACGCTTCCGTTTGATCAACTGTGGCTTGCGCACCTCGTTTGCGGTTTAAGATTTTACCAAACGCGTCTATTTCCCAATTCAGGGCTGCCGGAATCGTATAACTCCAATTCATGTGTGAGCCTCCATACGAAGCAGTACCTCCGTTTGGATTGAGAGCAAGAGAAGGGAAGTAGCTTAACTTCGCTCCTTTCAATTGAGCCTTAGCGATATCAATATTTAATCTTGCATTTTCAAGATTAGTGTTATTATGAAGAGCAGTCTCAATTAAATTTTGTAATTGCGGATCTTTAAACACATCTCTCCATCCGATATATGGAAGAGAGGTGGAATCATTTTCTGCCTCAATCGATTTTTTATAATTGCTTATGATGGCGTTATCATCAGGCAATTCATATTTTTTATAGATATTGCATCCACCTAAGAGCAGGCTGAAAGTAATAACCGGAATTAATTTATTAATTTTCATATTTTTGAGACTTATAGTCTTTATGATTCGATATAAAAGTTGTTAGAATTAATTTCTTGGTGCATATTGCTCAATTTCAGAAGAAACTTCTGCAACATCTTTGTCGTTCCATTTCACCGGAGAAATCTTCTCTTGAAGAGATTGGAAAGCGACGAAGAGAGCCGGAACAATCAAAACTTGCAATATCATACCAATGAGCATACCTCCGATTGCACCGGAACCGAGAGCCTGATTGCCATTGCGTCCAGCTCCATGTGCAAACATCATCGGAAGCAAACCGATAATCATTGCCAAAGAGGTCATAAGGATAGGTCGCAGACGTGCCGTGGCTCCTTGAATTGCCGAATTCAGAATGCTCATGCCGGTTTTTCTACGGTCAAGAGCAAATTCTACAATAAGGATTGCATTCTTGGCAAGAAGACCGATTAGCATAATCAAGGCAATCTGAAGGTAAATGTTATTATCTATATCCATCATTCTTGCGAATATGAAAGAACCCATCAATCCGAATGGCACTGAGAGAATAACTGCCCAGGGGAGGATATAACTTTCATATTGAGCCGAAAGAATCAGATATACGAATAATAATACAAGCAAGAATATATAACCTGTTGAGCCGCTTGAGCCGGATGCTTCTTCACGCGTCATGCCGGAATATTCGAAACTGAATCCGGAGGGAAGTGTATTCTGAGCTATTTGATTAATTGCTGCGATAGCATCACNGGNNGATACTCCCGGNGCAGGTGTACCGGNGATTGAAANTGCAGTGTANATNTTGAAGCGGTCGATGAGGTCGGGACCATAAACGCGAGTCAGTTTTACGAAATTATNAATNGGAGCCATTTCAANGCCATTTCTTATTTTTATNTGTTTCAATGTTTCCGGAGATACTNGAGCATNGGGAGANGCTTGNATNNTGACACGGTATAGTTTACCATAACTGTTGAAGTNAGAAATATACATACCGCCATANTAACCTTGTAAAGCCTGCAGAATTGCACTTTGNGTNAGCCCTGNCTGTTTAACCTTAGCCNCATCAATTTCCACNNTGTATTGANGGAAAGTGNGATTGAAGTTTGAATATGCCATTTGAATTGCAGGATCGGCATTCAATGCTACAATGAAACGCTGATAAACTTCAAAGAATTTATTCAAGTCTCCACCTGTGCGATCCTGTAACTTTAATTC
>WFMC01000107.1 GCA_009177205.1 Bacteroidales bacterium | reverse complement strand
AATAACTCTGTTCTCGCCCAACAAAGCGTTTACAATAGACGATTTACCAGCATTAGGACGACCGACGATAGCGATTTTGATAATCTTATCTTCTTCTTTTTCGTCCTCGTCAGTTGCAAATCCTTCTGTAATCAAATCAAGTAAATCACCAACCCCGCCTGAGCCGTGAAGTGCAGAGATTGCAATAGGGTCACCAACTGCCAACGCATAAAAATCTGCTGTCATAAGACTTGCATTGTGTGAATCAATTTTGTTTACCGCTAAGAATATCTCTTTCAATGATTGTCTTAAAATGTTTGCAATATCGTAATCAATCGGGTTAATTCCCTCTTTTCCATCAACGATAAAAACAATCCTATCTGCTTCTTCACAAGCAATTTTAGCTTGGTCATAGATAGAAACCATTATCTCGTCTTCATCACCCGGGATAATACCACCTGTGTCAATTACAGTGACCGCTTTGGAATTTTTGAGGGCAGTCATAATTGCCACATGTGTTCGTGTATAAGAGCCGGTGCGTGACGTAGGCATTCCCTCATACATAAATTGAACTTGTCGCGTTCTGGAATCTGTCAGATTTGATGTAAGAGTAATTTTAANACCTCTTATCNNCNCGAGTTGCAATTCAAAGTTAAATTCCTTACTTTCATTCCAGATTGCCGGGCTAACCTGATTATTATCCGTNNGTAGCCAATTTCTGTCAAGAGCCTTCTCCACATAACCTTCATCATAGAAGCCGAAAGCAAAATCCAATCCCGGAGCCATCGGACCATATTTCGTTGATTGCCCGAAAATATCACCTATATTGGGTCCGAACTGAGGCAGGTTCAAAGAATGACTCCTTTTGATTCTTGCGGACACACTCTTTGGCATCATCAGGAACCGCAATGCATAGTCACCGAATTCACTGATGAATTTGGTCTTTTCATTCTTAGGAAGTTCCGTAACGGTAACTTTGATATTTGTTTTCCCTTTGGAAAGAATTTCTATTTTNTTATCATCAATAATTCTAGTTTTCAGACTTATTGGTTTTCCGGCTGCTGTAGCTCTGAATTTCACCTTCTTAGTTTTCAGATTGTGTTCCACCATTGTGGAAGTATCCATAGACAGAGTGTATGCCTTTTCAAATTTCTTGACATTCGGTTTTTTTACCGCTCCTACGGTTATTCCTGTTCTCCCGCGACCGGAAGAAGCAAACTTTTTGTTAATTCTTTGAAGATATTTTGACTTGTTGAATAGAGTCTCAAAATTCAATCTGGCATCACCGCTCCATGTAGATTGGTTGCGAATTGTATTTCCGAGGGTTTCGCCATCAATTGTCGCCCCTCTATCCCACTGATAAGTGGAAGTATATGACACATTGGCAGTAAGATAATCCAGGAATGATATTTTATTAAACGGTGCTNTATAAGTACCTGTGAAAGTCTGGTTGTAATTCCANGGAGTTCCGAGANCTCTNATGGAAGAAAGCACAGTATCTTTCCANTCGCGATATTTATCCGGGAAAAGTNGCTTGTTGACTGCTCCTATANCCTCTTCGATTCTCGCGGTTGTGTTGGAATTGAAANAGAGANTAAGGCTTTGAATTAGATTCCANGTCAAGGANAGNNGACGATTNCAATAGAAATTCTTGCTCANCTGAACAGGCAAACNGNAANCGACATNTANTTCACTTCGTGTCTGNTGCTCGTAATAGTAGCGGGATATGGATGTCTGGAAAGAGAGATTGTTGAATAGCCAATTTATTTGCCAATCTTTAAGGAACTTAGCAGTTTTACTTTTACCTTTTACCCAAGAGAATGGTTTGAGAGGTTTAATCATCGGGGAATATGAATATTGGAAAGAACCGCGATAGTCATTTGTATATTCATATTCAGTGGTTGGATCATAATTTTTCTGACGATTAAAGGAAAACGCAAGAGTGAAGTTGGAAGGATCCCACGGCATAGGGGTTTTGCTTGTAATATTGAATCTGAGATTTGAAATAGAGAAACTTTCAACTTCCTTTCGAGTTACTGCATAGTTCTTTATAGAATCTTTCTCTTGTTTTGTGGAAGCTGCGTTCAAAGCATCCTTCAATAAAATATCCTGGTCGAGCGGATTATATTTTGGCGTTACAGTTTCTACTGATTTGGCATAATAAATCGGAGCGGAAAGTTTTGCCTTTTCCGGAATTACTTTACCCAAGTCACCTTGTACGGCAACATTAATCTGTTGATAATCTTCGAGCCTGCGGGAAGCCAACCCCTGGTCGACACCGCCGAATCCTGAAGTCTCTCTATGGAAAGAGAAATTAACATTAGCGATATCGGATACTGCGAGAGAAGCGTTCACTTTTGCCGCCCATCCACCATCTTCATTGAAATCAGTAACTTTTAATTCGTTGACCCATACAGTGCCTTCCTTAACGGTATTTGACTTATTGCGCACTCCGATTAGCATGACACGAACATCCGACAACGAGGGATTACCCAAGACGCTGATCGTGTTACGTTCATTATCCGGGTCACGCTTGCTGAAGAGCTGTGTATATCCTACGCCTTCCACTCCGGCTGAACGGTCGCGGTTTCGTTCCGTCTTCAAATCGGTAAGGATCGAGAAATTAAAGTCCATTCGGTTGTTGGTGGGCCAGACAATTGCTCTGTCGCCTGAATTGAAGTTATTATAGTATCCCGGAGGTGTTACATCCAGAGGCACTTCATATTCATAATAGTTGTTTTTAACGTCAGAACCCAAGCGAATGAAGAGAGATAAGTCGCCATTCTGCAGATTAGTTTTGTCACCAATCAGTGCCTCTTCGTGAATCCACATTTGCAAGCGGCGATAAATTCTCAAATCGAGTTGCGTATTTTTATATATACCTCTTGCATCGCCCGGTTGCAGACCCGTGACTTTCATGGAGAGTGATTGTTCATTCAATTGGGTTGCTTGCGACTGACCCGGATCCTGAATACGATCCACACCGGGAGGAAGTACGTAGTTGACGGGAGTGCGCCCGGCGTTCTCTTCGATATTGACAACCGACATATCCAATTCACCTTCTGCCGGAGAATCATTGCGGCTGTTGAGATTAAACCGATAGTCGCGCCATTCACCTCTGACGAGTTCAAGAGTGGCAAATCTTAAGTGAGTAGTCTCTTTAAAACCGGTCATAAATATGCGGGCAAAACGGATAGTGGAAAAGTCGCTGATGCCGCCTACAATTTCATCCGGCTGCGACAATGGAATTTTGAATTGATACCATATAGCTTCCTGAATACCGGCAGGGGTGCTTACTTGCGAAACCTGCTTATCGGTAATATAATTTTTTCCAACTTCCATATCTTCCGGACGAATGGAAACCTTATATTGGAAATATCGCTCATATTCATTCAGGGTATTATCCTGATTTATATCCTCCACATCAGGCACAGTGCGGCTTGATTGATATTGAGGATTGTCGCTCTGGTCGGGAGAAAGGGAGTTCCCTTCCACTCCGTTATATCGCTTGTAGCGTTCCAGGATGGAGGCGCGTGTGTTGTCGTAATAATCACTGCGATAGAAATGATAATTATCACCTGCAGGGTCATTGAAGGGGCTCCATGGGAGCTCTTGAAGTTCCGCAATTCTTTGAGGAGAAAGTTTTGTGCGCAACTTGTCGAGATATTCCTTATAAGAAGAGAAACTATATTCGTTATCGTTGGGCAACCCGTCAAGTCCGACGTCTTGCTTTGGGCGAGCGTCTGTAGCGTTTTCAAAAGCGTATGTCAAAGAATTTTGTCGGCAAACGCGACCCCAATTAGTCTCTGAAATAAACTCATAATTATCATTGATGGGAATACCATTTTCATAACTCTTCATGCCGTCCTTCAAAATATCTTCAGATACTTCACCGAAGTTAAAATAGAGGTCACCGCCATCGCGATTATGATTTTCTTCGTCAAGGAAGGGATCCATCATCCAGAATTGAAGGTACTCCACATTGGAGTTTTCAAAATTGGTGTTATCCATCTTGCGCATGATGCCACCCCATCTTTTTTCAGGCATCAGAAGATTGCCATCGGCATCAATATTGTCAGCATCCAAGTTATATGGACCACGCTCCTTCGGATAGAATGAAAGGTTGAGACACTCGATAAGGTTTTGCTCTCCATACACTATTTCACGGTTGGGAAACAATTCGTTAATCTTCACCTCTCTGACGTACGGGTTTGACAATTGTTTCAAGTCATTCTTCAAATATCCGGGAATGGAAGATGAATTCTTCTGAGTGAAAATTCTGTCGACATGATACCATGCCAGCAAGGCTCTGTTCTTGCCATAATCAACATTATTTGAAAGGGATGCTTCAGGAAATAGGGAAGTGCTTCCGCTATTATAGGGAGTAGCCGACAAGAACCATGAATAGGGGGAACGCAAATCGAGACCTGTTTGGGTGGATTCAAAATCATCAATNAAAGATGNACCTTTATTCGATCCGGACTTCNGTTTGTGAGNCACAAGTTGGGCAAATTCTGCGTTGANCTTGAAGTTTGACGGAGNTGTGGCATTGATAGTCGGAACCTTGTTGACTAAATTGGTGAGCCACATAAAATCTTTGTTATAAGAAAGATTCAAGCCCCACATGGTATTATTGATAACTTCATCACCGATATTTACTTTTTCGGTCAATGCTTTTTCCGAGAAATGAAGTAAGGTTCCTCCGACAGTCAATTCTTTAGAGAACTTATATTGTGCGTCAAGTCCAAGCAAGGTCTTGCGTTGCATCGAGAAGAGAGATTGATTCTCAAGAGTGACGCTTACGTTTGTGCCTGAATCTATGATACTCTGATTTGTAATGGTAACGATACCCATACTGTAATCCACGGTATAGTCAGAGTTCTCCACAAGGGTTGCTCCTCCTGCCATAACCACGACGGAGCCACGGGGTACATTCATCGCGTTTAATCGGATCTGGGCTCCATTCGACGCCTGATATTCACCCGTTAATGAATATTTGTCCTTATCGGCAAATTGCTTGGCAATTACGAGGGTGCTGTCATACAACTCCTTAAAAACATATTTAGATGCCAAATCTGCATTCCCTATTTNACGCTCAANATGCGCACCGAAAGGTTCGGCAACCGGGAAAATTATTCGTGCCGATTGGGATTGAACGGTGTATCCCTCNATATAGNCAAACATGCCGTCGGAATGAGATTCCTGATTGGAGTCCAACCGGTCTAAGTTCATTACCTGAAGAAGAGGCTGATTTGAAATGTTTCCGATTGGAAGATATGTAATCTCGGTTCCGGTTGTGTCAGACAGATATTTAATATTAAGTTTGAAATTCTTTTGCGCCAACTGATATGCTCCGAGATTATATACGTTTTTCATCATCAATTTCCACATTGGGAGTTTTGTGGAAATAGTTGTGCCTCGAAGCATTTTCAGGTAAAGAGATTCATTAGTGGATGTTATATCACTCGAAAACTCCCCGACCTGATAGACCTTCCCATTATAAGTATATTCAAAAGCCACTGCCAAAACTTCATCGGAATTGAGGGCTTGCTTCAAGGAGATATATCCTAATTGTGAATTTAAAGTATATTCATTAGAGCGTAGGAGGCGCGCGCTTTCCACTTTCTCAAAATCCCTTCCTCCGGAAATTCCGTAAGCCTGCAAAGGTTCGAGAACTTGAGTAACCTGATTAATGTTTCGAGCTTCAGGATATTGAGTCTTCAAAACATCGAGCAAATTATTGGAAGAGTTGGTGGGGATTGCCATTGAGTGATTCGGAATCCAATAGTCGTTAGCCAATCTTGTGTTTTCACCCAAATCCATAAATGCCACGAAGTTTCTGCTCTCCTGATAATTTGAGTTTTTATTTGTTACCCATACTTCAATCTTTGATATTGAAATTCCTGAAGCCACGAGTGGCAATCTGGAAGCAAAAGTGTCATAATTATCATAGAAATATTGTGCAAGAAAGAAGTGGCGGTTGGCATCATATTCATCAGCGCGAATATTGAATTTTGTGGATTGCACACCTCCGGAAGTATTCACTGTTTTAGATTCGGAATTCTGTTGGGACACAAGTCCTGTCAAAGTTAATTTTCCGAATTGTAACTTAGCTTTCGCACCGAAAAGAGCTGTACCTCCACGAATTAAAGATGAGCCGGTGGTCATACTAACATTNCCNGCTTCTATGGNTTTGATANTCTCATCCTCTTTACNTTCATAGGCAAGNTTCAGATTCTTTGAGTCGAANTCAANAGTAGCATCAGTNTTATAAGTCATATTAAACTTCAACTTGTCGCCGACGGATGCTCCTATTGTAGCNTGGATTTTCTGGTCAAAGTCAAAGTATGTTTTTCTTCTTGATTTTAAAGAGAGCGCAGGGTTATCCGTCTTATTGCTCTTTACTCCGAGCGACAATTGAATAGAACCCTGTGTAGTCAGACGCACTCCACCCGGACCAAAGATTTTTTCCAAAGGTCCTAAAGAGAAATTCATGTCGAAAATATTGAAAGGTTGCTTCTCAGCCTGCTGCACAGTTACGGAATTACGTTCCCGGAAGTAATCATATAGAGCCTGGCGATTGGCAAGGTTATTATATTGCTCCGGAGTCATCATGTAGGGAGTAACAATATCGTTATCACCGACGCGAGTATGAAGTACATACATTCCTAACTCCGGGTCATATACAGCCTCTGTCTTGATATTCTTCGGGTCGGAAAGGTCAGCGGCATATTCTCGCCCTATATAGTCGGCATAGCCGCGGGGAAGAGTCGGACTAACCGGTGAAGGGAGAATGATGCTGTCCGGTATATGAGTGCCCTCCATATACTCTGTGCGGGGAGCCGGAGGGGGAGGAGTGAGTTCCGATTTTCTATATTGAGCGTAGGAAATGACAAATGCCGATAGCAATATCATCATTGCCACCGGAATAAATTTCATGATGTCTCTCCTCTGCTTCTTTTGCACGTTAAAGCATTTTTATAGCCCTTGCCACGGCTTCCTCAGTGGATATATCCGGCTTTTCGCCAAATAATTTCAACAACACCTTCTGACTTGCGGCTTGAGTAAACCCGAGCATCACGAGTGCAGCGAGCGCATCCTTATAGTTGTCGTCACTTACGGGCGTATGAGTAGATAACGTTGAGAGGTCTATATTTATTTTATCCTTCAGGTCTACAATTATACGTTGAGCCGTCTTTCCTCCTATGCCTTTCACAGACTTGAGCATTTTGTCGTTGCCGGAAGCAATTATTTCCGCTAATTGATCAGACGTCAGGGAAGAGAGTATCAGTCGCGCAGTATTCGGACCCACACCGCTGACTCCTATCAATAACCTGAAAAACTGAAGTTCCCTTTTTTCTAAAAATCCATAAAGGATATGGGCATCCTCTCTGATTGATTCATGCACATATAATTTTGCAGAACTCTTTCCCTGCAAGGCGGTGTAATCAATCAATGTAATATTCAATTCATATCCCACGCCATGACAATCGATGACCGCCATTGTCGGTTGAAGTTCGGCTAATTCTCCTGCAATATAATTAATCATTGTTACGTTTGTTATAATGGATGATTTCGTAAATAATATTTATATTCAAAATTAATATTTTATTACCGGATTTTCAATGAATCAATCATATAATTCTTCACTTTTAGACTCGGCTGTGAATCATTTGGCCAAATTGCCCGGGATTGGTAGGAAAACCGCTCTCCGGCTTGCGCTTCATCTTCTTCGTTCGGAAGAGGAGGAAGCGTTATCTCTTGGCGAATCTATCATTAATATGCGTAAGAATATCAGATATTGCCGCAAGTGTCATAATATAAGCGAAACTGAAGAATGTGAAATTTGCAGAAACCCCCGGCGTAATCCTGCCCTTATATGTGTTGTGGAGAATATAAAGGATGTAATGACTATAGAAGCTACTCATGAATTTGCGGGGTTGTATCATGTGCTCGGTGGAGTAATCTCGCCTCTTGAGGGAATTTCTCCAAACGACCTGGAGATCGAGTCGCTCGTGGATAGAGTGAAAAACGAAGATATTGAGGAGGTTATTCTTGCTTTGAACCCGACAATAGAGGGGGACACCACGAATTTCTACATATTCAGAAAGTTGGCTGATAGCAATGTGAAACTCTCTATTCACGCCCGCGGAATCAGCATTGGCAATGGTAAATTCGTAATGCAGCAGGGTGAAAAGGTGATTTTAGGTGCTGACCTCATCGGTGTTGTAGATGACGACGTGGTTCAGCTTACGTTTAAGTATTACAATAACAATGCGCCTACCGCATTAACCGACGTTAC
>WFMC01000197.1 GCA_009177205.1 Bacteroidales bacterium | reverse complement strand
ATATTTTCAGGGAATATTGTTAGATTGAATATTTCAGAATTAAGTTTGATTTTGTGGTTTTCTTTCCTGGCAACCTTTGGAATATCGTTAAATGTTAAATCTTCCGGTCATAATTCGTGCGCGTCCATAAATCAAGCAGAAACACAAGTATCATTTACCTGGCTGATAACATCAGCAGTGTTATTTCTTGCCTCTATCATTTCACTTATTCTCCAAAATTAAATCTTGATTCAGATTATTCATTAACTTGAGTCTCAAAGTTCCTTCCACATATTCCACTCCGGGCTCTTCATTTTGAAACTTTCTAATCACAATTTTGAGTATTTCTTGANTTTCTAAATTATATACTACTTCTGCAATACTGAGTGAAANTCTTTGAATTATTCCGGATTTATCCTCTATTTCAATGGTTCTGGCCAGATATTTTCTAATATTACTTTTCATCTGTGATTATTTATTCCAAAAATCCCAGGCATAAAGCGCTTGATTATACAGCATCTCCAATCCATTCTTGACAGTTGCCCCTTGCGTTGCAGAACGCCTCATAAACTCTGTAATCGCGGGATTATAAACCAAATCAAAACATATATGATTCGGTGTCAATAAATGATAGGGGATATCAGGACATTCATCAATGTTGGGAAACATGCCCAACGGAGTGCAATTAACAATCAATTGATGAGTATCCAATATTTTTCCATCTATACCAGAATATTCAATAGTTTCTTTAGATTTTTTTCGAGAAACTTTAGTAACCTCGATATTCATTGNNNTTAAAGCATAGATTACTGCCTTTGAAGCACCACCTTGTCCTAACACCAACGCTTTTTTTACCGAATCCTTAAATACCGACAATAGCGCTTGCTTAAAACCGGGTGCATCTGTATTATGACCAATTAATTTAATATCTCCATTTGAATCTCTGTCAATCTTAATAGCATTGACTGCGCCAATTTCTTCAGCTTCTTTAGAGAGTTCATTGACGTAGGATAGAATCTCCTGTTTATATGGTATCGTTACATTCAATCCCTTTAAATTGGGATTGTCGGCAATAATTTTTGAGATTCCCTCCACAGAAGGAATCTCAAAAAGTTTATATTCAGCGTCTATATTCTCTTTATTAAATTTCTCATTAAAGAAATTAGCAGAGAATGAATGACCTAATTTGCGTCCAATTAATCCGTAAAGTTGCATATCATTTTCTTACCAGATAACTACTCTTTCATTCTCAGGGCGATACATCGCATCACCTTCTTTGATTCCGAATGCTTCAAAGAAAGGTGCAATATTCCTCAATGATACATTCACACGATTCTTTCCCAGAGAATGAGGGTCTGACTTTGTCAATCTTGCTATCTCTTCATCACGAATGTTGTTAGCCCACAAATTAGCGTAGGCAAGATAGAATCTTTCCATTGCAGACAATCCGTCTATTACGGGAGGTTCCTGACCATTCAAAGAATTCAGATAAGCTGTCATCGCCACTCTCAATCCACCTTGGTCAGCAATATTTTCTCCGAGCGTAAATCTGCCGTTGGCATGTACTCCGGGAAGAACTTCCACTTCATCGAATTGTTCAACTAATTTATCAGCCAAAACTTTGAATTTTTCGGCATCTTCCTCTTTCCACCAATCTTTTAGATTACCTGCATTGTCATATTGACGTCCCGAATCATCAAACCCGTGTGTCATTTCATGTCCTATGACTACACCGATAGCTCCATAATTCAACGCACTATCAGCATCTTTATCAAAATAAGGAGCTTGGAGGATAGCCGCCGGGAAGCATATTTCATTAGTTGTCGGCATATAATAAGCATTAACTGTTTGAGGTGTCATCAGCCATTCTGTGGGATCCACCGGCTTGCCGACTTTTTTATAATTATCTTGTTTATACCATTTGGAAGCTTCATAGCAATTTTCCATATAACTCTTTTTCGGATCAATCGAGATTTCAGAATAATCTTTCCATTTATCTGGATATCCGATCTTAACTTTGAAAGTAGAGAGTTTTTCGTGAGCCTTCGCTTTGGTTTCGTCACTNATCCAAGTCANGTTATCAATATGTTGCCCTAAAGCTATTTGGAGNTTAGCCACTAATTCTTGCNTAGCNTTTTTATTCTCTTCAGGAAAATACTTCTCNACATATAATTGACCTACAGCTNCTCCAAACATTGAATTTGGGATAGCCATAGCGCGTTTCCATCGCGGTTCCTGTTCCTCTTTACCTGATAGCAATTTATCAAACATTTCAAAGTCCGCGTCGCGAAAGTCATCGCTTAACACTCCGGTTGATTCTCCAATAACTTCTAATGCAAGATAGTCTTGCAACATCTCTTCACTTAATTGGGGAATCAAATCGTTANAAAATTGGATATATTGAGGAGAACCTACATNTACTTTNTCAAGATTCTCCACACCAAGCGCATTAAAATATTTTTTCCAATCAAAATTGGGGTATTTCTCTTGGAGTNCTGCAAAANAATAAACGTTATTTCGCAATGCAGGGTTGCGCTTTTGCTCACGACTCATTTTATTAGCGGCAATTTTCTTTTCTAACTCCAAGACGTTCTTTGCCATACGTACTGCATCCGATTCGGAATATCCTGCTAAAACAGCAATTTTCTCCATGTATTGCAAATAAGCGGCAAGTAATTTACGGTTTTCCTCAGTGTCATCGAGATAATAATCTCTGTCGCCTAAGCCAAGACCGGTCTCGCCGATATGCATGATATTCATATTGGCTTCATTCATGTCTGCCCCAACTCCGGAAGAGAAAAAAGATGCTCCGATTCCGTTATGTTCCCAGGCAAGCATCTCTTCTAAATTATTCTTGGATGCCCCGGCAACTTTTTCCAAGAAAGGCTTTAAAGGAGCAGAACCTTCCTTATTAAGTCTCACGGAATCCATACCCATTTCATAAATATCACTAACTTTTTGAGCATTTGTTCCCTTAATCTTAGCTTCAGGAACATTCTTAAGACCCAATATTAATTCATTGAGTTGAGTACGTGCGTTTTCCCGGAGCAAATCAAACATGCCATATCGCGCAAATTCGGGTGTAAGGGGATGAGCTTTCATCCAGCCGCCATTGGCATATTCAAAGAAATCCTCTTTCGGATTGGCATCAGTATTAAAATTATCACGATTGATTCCGTGACCCGTATTCTCACCCATCATCATTATCGGTAGCGAAAGAGCAGCCGATAACATTACAAATGATTTCATTTTCATATCTTCATTCATTTTCTTAAATTTTCATTTTAATATTACAATTTATGCTTTTAATGACTCCATTTCCTGAGATGCCAATTCCCATACTGACATTTGATTCTCTAATTCTTTTTGCTTATCAGCATAATTTTTCAGAAGTTCAGAATCACATTCACCTGAAGCGATGCGCTGCTCTAAAGATGCAATCAATTCTTCCATAACCACTATCTTTTCTTCAGCTTCCTTAACTTTTTTCTCAGCTCTTTTTAAAATTTTGTCACGCTCTTTTTGCTCAGCATAACTCAATTTTCTTGTGGGGGCGATATTACCTGTGTTACCGGAGTTAGCAGTGTTGTCCGGATAATTGGATTTATTTGAAGAAATGAAAGGTGTATCATGTATTACGCTTCTTTTTTCAAGTTCGGAGAGTTCCGCAATTCTTTTTCTTTGTAAGAAATCATAGATACCTCCCAGATTTTCTTTGACTTTTCCACCTCCGAATTCATATACTTTCTCCACTAATCCATCCAGGAATTCTCTATCATGACTGACAACTATAACTGTGCCCTCAAAATCTTTAATAGCACTTTTGAGTATATCCTTGGTTTTCATATCCAAGTGATTGGTGGGCTCATCAAGAATAAGCAGATTCACCGGTTCAAGAAGAAGTTTAAGCATTGCCAATCTGGTTTTCTCACCGCCACTCAATACTTTAACTTTTTTATCTATATCCGAATCGCCAAACATAAAAGCACCTAACAAGTCTCTAATCTTCAATCGTATATCTCCCACTGCTACTTTATCTATTGTTTCAAAAACAGATAAAGATTCATCAAGTAGTTGTGCTTGGTTTTGAGCAAAATACCCTATTTTAACATTATGACCTATACGCAATGTGCCGGAAAAAGGTATTTCTCCCATTATACACTTTACAAGAGTGGATTTACCTTCACCATTTTTGCCGACGAAAGCTACTTTCTCACCGCGTCGTATGGTGAACTCGGCATGGTCAAATACCTGATGATCGCCGAAAGCTTTTCCAACATTTTCAAGAATCAACGGGAAATCGCCACTTCGGGGAGCAGGTGGAAACTTCAATCTCAATCTGGATTTGTCTACTTCATCAACCTCAATCGGAACAATTTTTTCCAATTGCTTAATCCGGCTCTGAACCTGAATTGCCTTGGTGGCTTTATATCTGAATCTTTCAATAAAATCTTTTATATCTGCAATCTGTTTTTGCTGATTTTCGTATGCACGCATTTGCTGTTCAATACGCTCATTTCTTAAATCAACAAATTTCGAATAATTCACCTTATAATCGTAGATCTTTCCGCAGTTGATCTCAATAGTACGATTTGTGACATTATCTAAGAATGCACGGTCGTGACTTACTAACAATACAGCATTACCCTTAGAAGCGAGAAATTGTTCGAGCCATTGAATGGATTCTATATCAAGATGATTGGTCGGCTCATCAAGTAGTAATAAATCCGGACGTTGAAGGAGTAATTTTGCCAACTCTATCCTCATTCTCCAGCCACCGGAAAATTCCGAAGTAGGTCGATTAAAATCTTCATGTTTAAAACCTAATCCTATTAAAGTTTTTTCAACTTCCGCTTCCATATTATCGGAACCTTCCATTGCAATTCTCTCATTCAGATATTCTATTCTTTCGAGTAAGTCTGAATATGCGTCTGAATCATAATCCATGCGTTCTGTCAATTCCTTATTCAGTTTTTCAAGCTCCGCAATGCGGTCTAATTGATGCGAAAATGCTTTTTGTGTCTCCTTTATTAGAGTCGTATCGTCAAGCACTTTCATCTCTTGAGGGAGATACCCGATTGTCAAATCGTTTGGATATGATATATTTCCGGTAGTAGGGGATTGTTGTTTTGAAATAATTTTGAGTAGTGTTGATTTTCCGGCACCGTTTTTACCGACAAGTGCGATTTTATCACCTTTGTTTATGACAAAATTCACATCTCTAAACAAAGGTTTTGCGGAAAACTCAACACCAATATTATTAATTGAAACCATAGTCCAAAATTACAAAAAAATTGCCTCTTCCCCAAACACCTTTTCAAAAACTTACTCCAAGGTAATTCAAATAGAAATAGGGCGTATCGAAACTATCTTTCTCGATACGCCCATACTATAGTATTTATCTTATATACAACCAAATAAGGCTTACATCATGCCGCCCATTCCGGGAGCACCCATAGGAGCGGGAGCAACACCTTCTTCTTTCTTGTCGGCAATTACACATTCTGTAGTAAGGAACATTCCTGCGATACTTGCTGCATTTTCAAGAGCAACGCGAGTAACCTTTGCCGGGTCAACAACGCCGGTCTCAAAGAAATTCTCGAAAGAGTCTGTGCGGGCATTATAACCATAATCTCCTTTACCGTCTTTGACTTGTTGAAGAATTACAGCTCCTTCGACACCTGCATTCAACATGATTTGACGAAGGGNTTCTTCAATGGCTCTGCGAATAATAGAAATTCCGGTCTCTTCATCGTCATTAGCACCTTTAAGTTGGTCAAGACTGTCAAGACAACGAATATATGCAACGCCACCACCGGGAACAATACCTTCAGCAATTGCAGCGCGAGTAGCTGAAAGTGCATCGTCCACACGATCTTTCTTCTCTTTCATTTCTACCTCAGAAGCTGCTCCAATATATAGAACAGCTACGCCACCTGCCAATTTGGCTTTGCGCTCTTCAAGTTTACCTTTATCATAATCTGAAGTAGTGGACGCAATTTGGGCTTTAATTTGAGAAATGCGGGCTGCGATCGCTTCTTTACTACCCGCACCATTCACAATAATAGTGCGGTCTTTGTTAACGTTGATTTTTTCAGCACTGCCAAGGTCGTTGACAGTTGCTTGAGCCAATGACATTCCTTTAACTTCACTAATAACTTGCCCGCCGGTAAGAATAGCANTATNCTCANGCATTTCTTTTCNTCTGTCGCCAANGCCGGGAGCTTTAACAGCACAAATCTTANGGCTGCCACGAATTCTGTTTACCACTAATGTGGCAAGAGCCTCATTATCCACATCTTCTGCAATAATGNGCAATGGACGTCCGGATTGAGCCACNNGTTCAAGTATCGGAAGAAGATNCTTAAGGTTGGAGATTTTCTTATCATAAAGAAGGATATAGGGGTTGTCCATCTCGCACTCCATTTTTTCAGTGTTTGTAACGAAATAAGGAGATATGTAACCTCTATCAAATTCCATACCTTCTACAACATCAACTGTTGTTTCTGTACCTTTGGCTTCTTCAACTGTGATGACTCCTTCTTTTGTAACTTTTTCTATTGCCTGTGCAATCAACGAACCGATTTCTTCATCATTATTTGCAGAAATGCTGGCAATATTTTTGATTTTTTCTATATCATCACCGACTTCTTGACTTTGAGATTTAATGCTTTCAACAACATTTGAAACTGCCTTATCTATGCCGCGCTTCANGTCCATGGGATTTGCNCCGGCAGTAACGTNTTTCAGNCCAACATTTACAATCGATTGTGCAAGCACAGTAGCGGTAGTGGTGCCATCGCCTGCTTGGTCGCCTGTTTTAGATGCAACCTCTTTAACTAATTGAGCACCCATATTTTGAAACTGATCTTCAAGTTCAATTTCACGAGCGACTGTTACGCCGTCTTTAGTAATATGGGGAGCCCCGAATTTCTTTTCAATGATGACATTTCTGCCTTTAGGACCAAGTGTTACTTTAACTGCATCTGCCAATGCATCAACACCCTTTTTGAGCTCTTCACGAGCTTGCGTATTAAATTTTATTTCTTTTGCCATAATTATTTCTATCTACTTTTGAGAATATTTAAGGTTTTGATTTAAAAGAAAATTATCCTATTATAGCCAAAACATCATTTTGACGCATCATAAGATATTTACTACCTTCCAACTCAAGTTCAGTGCCGGAATATTTTCCAAATAAAACTTCCTGACCTACTGATAACACCATAGGCTCATCCTTTGTGCCGTCACCGACAGCAATGACTTTACCTTTAAGGGGTTTTTCTTTTGCAGTGTCAGGAATAATAATACCGCCGAGAGTTACTTCCTCAGCAGGAGTGGGCTCAATGAGCACACGATCAAACAAGGGTTTAATATTCATGGTTAATAAAGTTATTTAAGTTTTTATAATTTTCCTATCAAAAATTATGCCAATATTTCAAATATATAACAATTCAGAAGTTCACTATGTTTCAAAAAAGCATTCCATGAACTATCACAGAATGCTTTTCATATTAAAATAAAATTTAATTATTATTTCTTATTATCATTTCTTTTGCAGAATATATGTTCTGAANGGAGCCAAGAATCCGTTTAATTTNCCATTCTTGACTTTAAATTCCTTTCCATACACCACATCTTTATATGTNCCGTTGNGGAGTCCTGTANGAAGATTAACCTNATTGGCTACCTGACTGATGTTAACAACAGCTGCACCTTTTTTACCACGATTTACAAGAATCACTTCACCATTTTCAGATATTTGAATATCTTCTTTTTGACCTGCCATTGCAGTGCGGAACTTATTTACAGCAGCCACTTCAGGATGCATGAATTCATCATTTCCCCGAGCTCCTAACACATTATCACCCCAATAGGATTGTCGTGTGCTGCCGGCAGGGCGACTGAAGAACAAAGGAACACCATTTTGACGTGCAGTAAGAAAAACCCATGCTGTTCTTATCTGGTCGTCTGACAAACCTGCTGACTCATGAGCATTAGCGTATGTGTCATGACTCTCTACCCATGTTGTTAAAAATTCGGGTGCTGCTGAATGATTCCAATTTTTTATGTCAATGCCTTTGGCAGATTGATGCTCGAGCATTTCACGCAGAATGTATCCATAGCTTGAAGCGGTTTGTCCCATGTAATCGGCATATTCAGCCTCAGGAACATTCCTATCTTGTAAAACCTCGCCATAGACAAATAAAGAGTCATAGGGGAGAGCAAGGCTGACTCCTTTTACTGATTTGCGACCGGTGGCAACATCCCAAAAATCATTTTCCTTAACACCTGATGCTGAATCAACCGGGTCTGAATGAACACCAATATGCTTTGCTGTATCGTAACGGAACCCTCTGACACCCATATCCAGGAGCTCATTTATAAACTCCATATAATATTTTTGAAATAATGGGTTTTCTGTATTTACATCAGGAAGTGCTCCACTTGCCCAAAGAGTACATTGGTATCTGTCGTTGTAATCTTTAACCGGAGTTAAACCTTGAGAATGATACATTTTGTCTCTTCCTCCGACTGCTTTATAAAAATCTTCAGAAACGGCATCAATGTCAAAAGCTGTGTGATTAGGAAGAACGTCTACTATAACTTTTATGTTATATTTGGCTGCAGAATCCAGCATTTGTTGCATCTGTTCTTTGGAACCTACAATTTGATTACCGATTTTCCAATCTGTCGGTTGATAATAATAATACCAATTACCTTCAGTTACATTTTCATCAAAAATTTTCTTGCCGCTTCCTTCAGGATTATAACAGTGTTGCACAGGAGAGGTCTGCACCATTGTAAAACCTGCATCTGCAATATTTTTCATATTCTCTGCAATTGCAGGAAAATTCCAACTCCATGCATGAAGTATGGATTCTGTATTTGTAAAGTCAGGATTGTGAGTAACTCTGTCTTTCGCACATAAAGATGCCGATACGAATAAAGTAAGCGTACCTAAAACAAATTGTCTAAACATTTCAACAAAATATTTGGGATTAAATTTTTATTCTGTAATGATTCTCTTCGCTCCGATATATCTGGGAACATAATAACCATCGAAATCGGAAATTTTCACACCCCGAATAGAAGCATGTATGAATTTAAAATTACCGGTTTCATTATCAGCACTAACAACGATTCCGACATGACCGACACCTTTTCCACTGCGAGGAGNGGAAANAAACACCAAATCCCNTTTGCGTAAANTTTTNCGATCAACCGGAACCCCNNCATTATATTGCATTCTTGATGCGGGAGAAATATTATAACCGAACTGACGATAAACATAACTCGTGAAACCGGAACAATCAAATGCTGACGGCCCTTTCGCGCCATGCACATATCTTTTACCAATGTGAGTTCTCCCTTCAGCCAACAAATCATCAATCATACGAGAAGATTCTGCCGACAAACCGCCGGAAACTTCACGTTCGACTATTTCGTTTTCAATTTTATTTAGTATTATACTTTTGTCAATCCCTTTCTTGGCATTTGCCATCAATTGTCTGTGCATGTCTTGATGCACGGAGCGGGATGACTGAGTTTGAGAATTTATTGAGAATATGCTGAAAACTGCGAAAAGAGAAGAAAGAAATATCTTGAATTTTTTCATGTCTATTATCAGAAGGCTATTTATGCCTATCTTTAAGTCATTTCGCTGCAACCGAAATGAATCTTTTAGGTTATTGATTAGAATACTTCAAAATTAATAAATTTTCTCTTCAAATGCAAATTTTAGGTCATATTAAATGATTAATTTAAAATTATTTAATATTTGGCACACTCTGCTAAAATTTGTGCATAATAAATTTTGTTCACCGGTATTTACTCACAAACTATCTAAAGAAACTGCTGTAGGTGGGATATTTATTCCAGAGTGGATGCCTTCACTTCTTCAACATCCGGAATTGAAGTGATGGCATTAATAATCGTTTGAAGTTCACTGTAATCATGCACACCCAGACGCAAATGCAAGGTCACTATGCTATCTGTGGAAGATGTATTCAGACTCTCGACACTTAAATTTAACTGATTAGAGATACAATCCATGATATCTATTATCATGTGTTTGCGGTNGATACATGTAATAATCAACTCCACTGGATAAATCGTCTCATCCGGCTGCCAATCTACTGCCACAATATTGTCTCCCATTTGAGAAGCCATCTTAANCGCAACACTGCAATCGCGTTTATGAACTTCAACTTTTCTGAACGGGAGTCGGAAACCGATAACTTCTTCTCCCGGTATGGGATGACAGTGTTTACACCTTTCGTATGGCGGCTGCTTGAGTTTCGACAAATAATTATTTATAGCCCTACGAGCTTTATAACTCACGGCGTAGTCGAGCCAATCCTCTTCAGGATGACTATCCGGATCAGTAAAAATTTCAACTATATCTCCTCTATGAAGAGGCTGCTTGATTGATGCNAATCTGCCGNTAATTCTGCAATATTTTGCATGCAGTNCTAATTGAGAATGAATATCAAATGCAAAANCAATAGGNGTGGCNTNTTGNNGCANGATCACAGGCTNTCCTNGAGGAGAGAAAGTCATTATGTCATCATTATAAAATGACGCTACAACATTCTCAATAAAATTTGTACCATCCTGTCCATGCTGGGCAATATCCTTCAGAACTCCGCGGAATTTATTAATCCATCTTCTGATATTTCCCTCCGAACGATCGGAAATGCAACCGAAACGTGAATTTCTCACCATTCTCTCGGAACTGATATGTACTTCTTCCCACTTGCCATAATCTGCAAGAAGCTTGAGATGGAAACTCTGGTAGCCATTCTCTTTGGGTGAATCTATATAATTGGAAATCCCTCCGGGTTTCTCTTTAAATCTGTCTGTCAAAAGAGAATATATCTTAAGTGTTGTAGCCTTTTCAGAAATTCCTTCCTCCTCCTTGAATATTATATCTACGAAATGCCTATATTTCAGATGGTCAAAATCATCCCCATACTTATGCATCTTCCTCCACAAGGAATAAGGACGTCGATATTCATAAAAGACACGCGCCTTAATGCCATTAGATGTAAGTAGAGTTGATATTTCATCTATAAAAGCCTGTAGTCTGGCATGATTTTTCTTTTTATCCTCTTCAATATGCGATTCAATCATTGCATATTCCTGCGGACATCGGAATTTTAAAGAAAGATTTTCCAATTCTGTCTTTACGTCATATAGACCCAATCGAGTTGCTAACGGAGCATAAAAATAGTCGGTTTCGCCGGCAATCTTCATCTGCTTATCAGTGCGCATTGAAGAGAGGGTTCGCATATTATGCAGACGATCAGACAGCTTAACGAGCAATGCGCGTATGTCGTATTGCACGGAATTAAGCATCTGTTTGAAATTGTCCAATTGCTTGGACATTTCATATTTTTCTTTCTTCTGCTTCGTTACGACCCTCACCAGAAACGCCACATCATCACCATATCTCTGCTGTATCTCTTCAATTGTGTGAGGAGTATCTTCCACTACATCATGTAAGAAAGCAGCAATTACCGAATTGACATCCAGATTTATTTCTGAAGCGGCAATTTCTGCTACAGCGATTGGGTGAAGGATATACGGTTCTCCACTTTTGCGATGTTGCTTTTTGTGAGCTTCGCGTGCAAATTCAAAAGCATCTTTTAATCTCAACATATCTTTAGGCGATGTGCGAGTAGCCATAATGTCGAAAACATGCTGTGCTCGTTGATCCACGAGGCGGTCGTATTTATTATTCAATATTTCATCGCTTGGCGATAATTGCTTGGAATTATTCATAAGCTCACATTTACCAATATACAAATTTAATTAATTTTTTAATTTATCCTTAACATTTTTTTAATTTAATTGAATTTTATTCTAATTTTATTTTGATATGTTATAATTTTACGCAAATATTTTAAACACCTCGTTGTGAAACCCTCTTCCTTATACATACATATACCGTATTGCCGCTCGAAATGCATTTATTGTGATTTTTTCAGCGGGGGATCTCAGCAAGCACAATGGGACTTATATGTCTCACAAATTCTTGATGAGCTATCCGTAAGAAATAATGAATTGACGGATAAAATAATAAGTATTTACATTGGTGGAGGGACACCATCTTTAATGCCCGTTTCCAATTTAGAATTTCTATTGAAAGAAATAAGAAATAATTTGACGGGGAGATTGACAGAAACAGCAGAAATTACACTTGAGATTAATCCTGAAGATGTAACAGAGGAGAATGTTGACAGATGGCTTTCATCGGGAATAAACAGGTCAAGCATCGGACTCCAATCATTTTCCGAGGATGTATTGAAATTAATCGGAAGAAGACACTCCGGAAAAGAGGGGAGAAGAGCGGTGAAGTTTTTAAAATCGAAATTCAAAAACGTTTCCGCTGATTTAATATTCGGTCTGCCGGGGCAATCAATTGATTCATTTAAATCAGATTTAAAAGAGTTGATTGATATGGAGATTCCTCATATTTCTTGTTATTCTCTAATGTATGAAGAGGGAACGGCACTTTATGAACTCCGACGCCAAAACAGAATTACAGATATTCCGGAAAATTATAGTCTGGAGATGTATANCTACTTATNGGANGAATTGAAAAAAAACGGATTTTCGCNTTATGAAATTTCAAATTTCGCCNAACCGGGCTTTGAATCNATACATAATTCGGGATATTGGAGCGGAAGGCCATATTTAGGACTTGGCCNGTCGGCTCATAGTTATGATGGATATAATTCAAGGAAATCTAATCCATGGAAATTAAANGATTATTTACATCATNAGTTTAANGAANCCGGAAATATATTCTTTGAAGAAGAGACGTTAACAAGAAATGAGTTAATTGAGGAGATGATAATGCTATCTTTACGCACTCAAAGAGGTCTGAACCTCAGGGAATTTGAAAGAAGATTCGGAAAAGAGAGTTCAGAATTATTAATAAATAAATCTGAACCTTTTATAAACATAGGGAATTTAGAGTTTCATAATGATAGTTTACGTCTGACAAACAAAGGTATTTTGATATCTGACTCTATTATTTCTTCACTTTTTTAAATTATTTACACTATTTTTCAAAATTATTTCTTAAATTTGCAAACATATTTTTTTAAATAAAGATATGGAGATTGAGAATAATAACGTTATTCCTTTCGTGAAAATGCACGGCGCAGGCAATGATTATATTTACATCAATGCCTTCCGTAATTGCCCCACACATTTAGCAAATTTAGCAATTGAAATTTCCGACAGACACTTTGGCATAGGTAGTGATGGGTTGATTGTTATTCACCCCTCTGAAATTGCGGATTTTCGCATGGAAATGTTTAATGCGGATGGCTCAAAAGGGAAAATGTGTGGTAATGCTTCTCGATGCATTGCGAAATACCTTTATCATTACAAATTAACTGATAAAAATCCTATCCGGCTTCAGACAGATGCCGGAATTAAATTTTTATACCCCCACTTCAATGATAAGGGAGAAGTATGTGAAGTAACAGTAGATATGGGCTTCCCAGTTATTGAAAAATTAAAAAACGGAGAACATTTCCATAGATATTTTTATGGTGTAACATTAAATTATAT
>WFMC01000200.1 GCA_009177205.1 Bacteroidales bacterium | reverse complement strand
ACAAGCGCGGCGAGAGTCATACCGAACGGGAGCTTTAAGTCTTTTACGGGTGCCTTTGTGATTTTCGAACCGGGCTTGGCAAGTAATTCAGCTACTTCTGCATCTGCCAGCACTAAGAACTTGGCATTGCTTTCATCCGCGTCCAAAAGGATTTTAAAAATTCTTGAGGATGCAAGCAATTTTTTATTGATGATCGTTCCGATATTCAGGTTTTCCGCTTGAGAAAAGAATTGCAGGTTCTCTACATCCGCTATCGATTTAGGAACGCCGAATTCCTTGGCAGTCAGACAAGAAAGAATATTAGTTTCTGATGATTCGGTCAAAGCCAAAAAGGCATCATATTGATAGATATTATTCTCCCTCAGCACTTCAATATCCCTGCCATCTCCATGCACCACTTCGCAATCAGGCAATCGTGTGGCAATTTCTTCGCATAAGTTGCGGTCGGTCTCAATAATTTTAATGTCGTATTTATCACTATATAATTCAGCGAAACGAATGGAGATTCGGGAAGCCCCCATTATCATCGCGCGTTTGATGACTCTTTTCTTTTTGCCGCACAATTCCCTAACCTCTTCAATAAAAGGAGGAGTAGTGATGAAATATACAATATCATCGCGTCTAAGGGCATCATTACCGTTCGGAATTATTGTTTCATTATTCCGCTTAATGGCAGCAACGTGAAAATCATGGGAAGTAAATGTAATATCCCTGAGTTTTGTGTCTATAAGTGGAGATTCATCGTGAAGTTTAACGCCGATTAACACAAGTCGACCATCGTGTAATTCTCCCCAATATCGTGTCCAATTATGGGAACAAGCGGAATCAATTTCCGCAGCAGCAAGGTTTTCCGGATAAATCAGAAAATCTACGCCAAGTTCTTTTAATATTTTGCTGTTGGAAGTCTGTATAAATTCTGCATTATCTATGCGTGCCACAGTTTTTTTTGCACCCAATTTTTTAGCTATGGCGCATGATGTAATGTTTCTTGTTTCGTAGNGANTTACCGCTATATAAAGATCACATTGATCCACTCCCAGATTTCGCAAAGTNTGAAAAGAGGAAGTGCTTCCGTTCCATGTCATCAGGTTATAATTGCTGTCGAGCATATCAAGTTTTGTTTGCTCAGTATCAAGCAAAATAATATCTTGATTTTCAGTCGACAACATTTTTGCCAAATGCGAACCGACTGCTCCGGCGCCGGCAATTATTATTTTCATAATTGATGATTATGTTTTAAAACCTTTTCAACTTCTTCCACTATTGAATTTGCATCAATACCGGCTAACTCCCTTAATTGACTGACGCTGCCGTGAGTCATCCACTTGTCGGGCACACCCAATGATTTCACAAAAGGCATTTCTATATCATTTTTCCCGTTCTTGAATTTTTTATGCCATTCTGTGATAGCGCTGCCAAAGCCGCCCGAGAGGGCTCCTTCTTCAATGGTGAAAATAAACTTATATTTATTAAATATTTCTTTAAGCAGGTTTTCATCAAGGGGCTTCAGCCAAATCATATCAAAATGGCTGACGGCAATCCCTTTNTCATTAAGAGATNTTNTACCCTTNTTGNCTNCATTTCCAATTTCTNCAATTNNCAGANTAGCCACTTCTNCGNTAGGCTCNTCTGAGATGCATTTCCCTTTGCCAATTTCGGCAGGGATCGCCTTAGCTGAAATTTCACCTTGTGTTTCAGCCGGAGCATTTCCCCGCGGGTACCGTATAGCCAAGGGCCCTTCGAAGGTTGAGGCAGTAAGCATCAGGCGTCTCAAAGTATCGGCGTCCATAGGAGCAGCGATGTGCATATTCGGAATGCAACGAAGGTAAACCAGATCAAAGAGACCATGATGTGTTACACCATCTTCACCAACCAGACCTGCGCGGTCGACGCAGAAAGTCACGGGTAGATTCTGAATTGCAACATCATGAATGATATTATCGTATGCTCTTTGCAGGAATGAAGAGTAGATGGCTACAAATGGTTTCATGCCGGCGGAAGCGAGTCCTCCGGCGAATGTTACGNCGTGACCTTCAGAAATTCCGACATCAAAAGTTCTTTCAGGAAATGCCTGAAGCATTTTCGACATTGATGTTCCGCTTGGCATAGCCGCTGTGATACCCACAATTTTGGGATTCTTTTCAGCTAATTTTACTAAATAATTGCCGAAAATATCCTGCCACTTCTCAACTTTCTTTATTTTAGAATCAGTTGTAATTCTGTCGCCCGATTCAGGATTGAATTTTCCCGGAGCGTGCCATGTCGTAGGGTCTTTTTCAGCTGCCTCAAATCCTTTCCCTTTTACAGTGTGAAGGTGCAGGATTCGGGGTCCCTTCATATCCTTGATTTCTCGCAACACCTTGACTATTTTATTCACATCGTGTCCGTCAAAGGGTCCGAAATAACGGATATTGAGACCTTCAAAAATATTTTGTTGGTGAGAGATGAGGGATTTTAATGAATTGTTGNATCTNAGAATTGAGCCTTTCCNTTTATCNCNTATATAACCGTTATTACGGAAGAAGTCATATATTTTCTTCCTCAAATTATTATATCGAAGGGAGGTGGAAATATCTGAAAGATACCTATGTAATGCGCCTACATTATCATCAATGCTCATGTCATTGTCATTGAGGATAATCAGCAAATCGTTGGGATTATTTGCCGCATTATTAAGCCCTTCAAAAGCCAGACCGCCGGAAATGGAAGCATCCCCAATGAGTGCTACGGTCTTTCGGTTTTCATTTCCGGGAGTTAATTTGTCGGCTATTGCCATTCCCAATGCGGCAGAAATTGAATTGCTTGCGTGACCGGCTACAAATGTGTCATACTCCGATTCCATGGGAGAGGGGAATCCGCTGAGTCCGCCAAGTTTTCGTTGGGTACAAAACCGGTCGCGGCGTCCTGTCAGAATTTTATGTGCGTATGCCTGATGTCCGACATCGAATACTATTCTGTCTTCAGGTGTATTGAAAACATAATGGAGAGCCACAATAATGTCAACAGCTCCCATGCTTGAAGCAAAATGCCCCGGATTTTCTGCAAGAGAATTGATAATAAAATTTCTTAATTCCCTGCTTACTTCCGGCAAAACCTCCACAGGGAGTTTCCTTAGGTCAGCGGGGCAATTAATTCTTTCAAGGAGAGGATAAATTTTGTCGGATATTTCTTTATCTTCCACAGAGTTCATTATCAAAATTTATTTCTTTCGGCGTTCAATCAGAGGTCTGATATATCTTTTCCATAGAGGAACAAAAATAATTATCCCTGAGAATGCAGCGACGAGAATATTTTTACCGTCAATGCCACCTTTTGTAAAAAGATAATATACAAGCCATATCCATAAGAGAGCCAATAAAATAAGCCCGCCTATTTTTCCAATTTCATTTCCTTCGCCGGAATATTGTTGTTTCATTGTTGCGAATTTAATAAAAAAATTAGATTTTCTTGTTATCTTTGTAATCTTATTAGAGAATTATAGTTCTTTTATGAAAAGAAAGATAATATTTTTCCTCAATTTTATTCTATTTATTTCGCTTTTTTCTTGCTCCGGAAAGCATAAAGTTTCGGACAGCGATTCAAGCGCCAATGCAGATTTGATGAAGGCATCGGACTCTATTTCCGCAGACTCAATTGTCGAGCCGGAGAAGCCTTTGTTGCGCACAACTTCCGAGATATTGGAATACATAAATAATTCCCCTGACAAAGAAAAATATGAGAAAGGGATTATTCCTGCAATGGCTGAGGATGTACCGAAATATGCAGCAAAATTATTAAATAACGATAAGGACGGATTTTTGATTGTTGATAAAAACACAATGAAGTGTTATCGTTATGATGTCTACGGAGTCTTACAGGAGAGTGTCGGAATAGCGTGTGCGCGTCCCTACGGCTCCAAACACAAACGCAGAGATAATCGCACTCCCGAAGGATTTTTTGAAATAGAAGGTATTTATGATTCCACCGATTGGCTTTATACAGACGATGATGGAAACACATCGGAGGTAAAGGGTCAGTTTGGTCCCCGCTTTATGAGGGTAAAGAATCCTGTGTCGTCGCAAATAGGAATTCATGGCACTTGCTCTCCATGGAGTATAGGAGGAAGGCGTTCTCATGGATGCATTAGAATGACGAATGAAAATATTTTGAGGTTTGCGGAAATTTGTAAAGCCGGATGGCCGGTGATTATCTCTCCCGGTCCCTATGATATGGCTGTTAACGAGGAGGAAGGATACGATATTCCGTCGGTTTCTGTTTTGCCCGGAAAGCCACGTTGTAAGGCTTCAAAGAGGTTGCCCGGCAGTTATGAAAAGAAAAATGCCGAGCAGGAATCAGTGAAAAATGATTCTATAGAAAATCATGAAGAAAATCAAAATATTGAAATTAGGGAAAATAAAGAAATAAACGATATAGAGGAACAAAAAGAGGCTCATAAAGTAGAAGAAAATGACGCGTGAACGTAATAGATATAAGGATACATATAATCCGGTGATTGACCTTCCGGGTAATTCTTCGGAAGAGGAGATGACTGAACTCCACTCCGGGGAAGTATCAAATAAAAAAACTGATTCCAAACCTCATAAAATAAGGAAGACTAAGGAGAGGGATAGTAAACCGGAAATGAAAGTGAAACTCCACCCTACTAAGGTGAGCAGTTGGGATAAGATACATACCGCTCTCACATCTGAAACATCCCGATGGATTTTTGGATTGGTATTGGGCGCTTTCGGTGTTTATCTGCTCGTGGCATTCTTTTCTTATTTCGCTCATTGCATATCCGATCAGGCTGCAATCAGCAATACACCCGTCGGGTCGCTTCCACCGGTAGGCAATGCCGGAGGTGAAGGGGGCGCTCGTCTTTCAGAATTTTTAATAAATGAATCCTTTGGACTCGGTTCGTTTGTAATAATTCTGTGGTTGATTGCTATCGGGCTTAAATTACTTCTCGGAGTGCCGTGTTTCAAGACGGTGAATTTTACAATAAAGTGCCTTGTAGGATTGATTACTCTTTCCCTGATTATCGGACTTCTGACGATCTCTTTTGATTCTCCCGTGAATTGGGGAGGATATCACGGTCGGTATGTCAATGAGTTTATAGTGAAATTCATTGGAATGACCGGAGCCTGGATATTGTGTCTANTGNTAATAGNAATNTTTGTTGTTATCATGNCTNANNGACTTTANAAAATGGGTTATANNCAAGCNAAATNTATTNCNTGAAAAGAAAAGANAGGCTNCCGAAGANAGAGCGGAACNCGANCGCGTTGAGATGGAACTTGAGGAGATGAGGCAACGTGAGAAAGAGGATTTGATAAGGTCCGGAGAAGGAATTGATCCTGCTCATTCTAAGGATGAAGAGGAAGAAACACTTGTCAAATTCGGTGGCAATGACGCAGAAATTGATAAATCTGTTGCCGGCTACTATATTGAAGATGAATTGCCGGAGGATGAAGAAAATCAAACAGGTTATGAAATAGAAGATGATGAATTATCAGCTACTCCTAATGCGATGGATTCTGAAAGACGGGAAAGCGATGACACGGATGAAGAAACGAAGGATTCCGCTGAGGAACCGGCTATGGTGGTTAATGTAAATCAAATTGCAGAAGCTGAAAACGTCAAACAGCAGGAATCATTTATAAAAAGAATGTATAAATTTCCTTCACCGTTTTTATTAAGGGAGGGAAATCAAAAACTGACTGTGGATATAGAGGAGCAGAAAGCCAATAAAGAGAGAATTAAAGAGACTCTGCTTTATCACGGAATCCCTATCACTGAAATCAATGCAACGGTGGGTCCAACTGTGACGCTATATGAGATTAAGCCGGAGCAGGGAATCAAGATCGCCAAGATTAAAAATCTTGCTGATGATATCGCTTTAAGTCTGTCAGCAATAGGTGTACGCATAATTGCTCCGATGCCGGGTAAGGGTACTGTCGGTATTGAAGTGGCAAATGCAGAGCCGCAGACTGTTTCGATGCGCACAATTATCCAGAGTAAAAAATATAATGAGACACGCTATAGACTTCCTGTCGCCTTAGGTAGCACCATTGGAAATGATGTTTATATTGCCGACCTTACAAAGATGCCTCACCTGTTGGTGGCTGGTGCTACGGGTCAGGGTAAATCCGTGGGACTTAATGCGATTATAGCATCTATTCTTTATAAGAAGCGACCCGATGAAGTCAAATTTGTAATGATTGACCCTAAAGAGGTGGAATTTTCTCTTTACGCGAAATTGGAGAAACATTATCTTGCCAAGTTGGATGGGGAAGATGCCATCGTCACTGACATGTCTAAGGTAGTGGGTACTCTCAGTTCCCTTTGCGTTGAGATGGACGATAGGTATAAATTGTTGCGAAAAGCCGAAGTCAGGAATATTGAGGAATATAACACCAAGATTTCTCAACACAAGTTGAAAGAATCCGAAGGTCACAGATTCTTGCCATATATAGTTTTGATTGTTGATGAGTTTGCCGATTTGATTATGACAAGTGGCAAAGAGGTGGAGACTCCTATAGCGCGTCTTGCCCAAAAGGCACGCGCAATCGGTATTCATGTCATTATTGCAACCCAACGTCCGTCAACTAATGTCATTACCGGTATAATTAAAGCAAACTTTCCTGTCAGAATAGCGTTTAAAGTGTCATCAGGAATAGATTCAAAGACTATTCTTGATTCTACCGGCGCTCAATCTCTTATCGGTAAGGGAGACATGTTGATTGGCAACAATACCGATCTTGTTAGAGTGCAATGTGCATTCATTGATACCCCGGAAGTGGAAGAAATATGCAATTACATAGCAAAACAACCGTTTAATTCCGGACCTTATATCCTGCCCGAACCGATAGTTAATGGCGATGGTGATTTGCCGGGAGCTCAGGGGGGAGTAGGAGAATTGGATCCGTTATTTGAAGATGTGGGCAGATTGGTGGTTTCCACCGGTTTCGGCTCAACATCCGGCGTGCAACGAAGATTCTCCATCGGCTATGCCCGTGCCGGTAAGATTATGGACCAATTGGAATATTACGGTGTTGTCGGTCCTTCTCTGGGAAGTAAGCCGCGCTCTGTGCTTGTCGATGACATGGGATTTGAAAATATACTTCAAACAATTAAACATTGAAAAATTTGAAAAACATAAATAAAATATGGGTTTATGCGTGTTTGGCAATATTGTGCTTGCTTGGAGGAAGTAATGTTGCGAATGCAAAAACTTTGACTCCGGCAGAATTATTGCAAAAATGCGGAACAAAATTGAAATCAGCCTCAAGTATCAGATGTGATTTTACAATGGCAGCATCCGGTAAATCTTTAACAGGCAACATTCAATCAAAAGGGAGTAAATTTGCGGTTAATGTCTCCGGAGCGGCAACGTGGTATGATGGTAAAACCATGTGGAGTTATAGTAAAGCCTCAGGGGAGACAACGGTATGGTATCCCGGAAAGGCAGAATTGGCTGAGGCAAATCCACTTCTTTATTTATCTTCAACTTCTGAAAAAGAATTTAATGTTTCAGAACAATCGGCTAATAAAGCCGGATTAAGAACATTGATTCTAACCCCCAAAAAGAGAAATATGGGAATAAAGAGGGTGGTGGTGCAAATCAACACTTCAACTCTGTTGCCTACTTCTATTAAAATAGAATCGCCGTCCGGAAATATCGGGATAGCAATCAGATCGCTAAAATTGAACATCTCTATTCCTGATAACGTATTCAAGTATGATTCAAAAAAATATAANAATGTACAGGTGANGGATTTAAGATANGAATTTTTAATNTATAGAAAAACACANAAATATGNAAGAAAGNNAAGTTAAAGTACTGATAATCGGTTCGGGACCTGCAGGATATACAGCAGGCATATATACTTCACGTGCAAACCTCAATCCACTGATTTATGAAGGAAACCAGCCGGGAGGACAACTGACTCAAACAACTGAAATCGAGAATTTCCCCGGTTATCCGGAGGGAATTCAAGGTCCTGAGATGATGCAGCAGATTCGTCAGCAAGCATTAAGATTCGGGNCAGAAATTGTTTCCAAGACAATTGCAGAAGTTGATTTTTCAAGTCGACCGTTCAAATGTATAGATGAAGATGGTGGGGTAATAATAGCTGATACGGTAATTGTCAGCACCGGAGCATCGGCAAAATATCTTGGTTTACCCGATGAAGAGAAATATATGGGAATGGGAGTGAGTGCGTGTGCCACATGCGACGGATTTTTCTATAGAAAGAAAGTCGTGGCAGTAGTCGGTGGAGGTGACACAGCTTGCGAAGAGGCTCTCTACTTGTCGACTCTTGCAAGAAAAGTATATCTTATAGTTCGTAAGGATTACCTGCGCGCTTCAGACGTGATGCAACGCAGAGTAAGAGACAAAGAAAATATTGAGATACTTTTCAATTGCAACACTGTGGGTCTCTTTGGAGAAGACGGAGTGGAAGGCGCAAAAATAGTGGAATATAAAGGAACCGACAGAGAGCAGGTGTTTGACATTGAAATAGACGGATTCTTCCTCGCTATAGGTCATCACCCGAATACAGACATCTTCAAAGGGCAATTGGATATGGATAAAGAGGGGTATATTATGACTAAAGCTCCTACCACTCATACAAACGTTGAGGGGGTCTTTGCCGCCGGCGATTGCGCTGATCCTATTTACCGTCAGGCAGTTTCAGCTGCCGGCACCGGTTGTCGAGCAGCATTGGACGCTGAAAGATTTTTAATGGAACATTGATAAAATAAAAATGACAGAAAAACAAAAACTTCTTGATTCGCGCTATCTCCGGATGGCGCGAATCTGGAGTGAAAATTCATATTGCATTCGCAGAAAAGTCGGTGCATTGATTGTCAAAGACCAGATGATTATTTCGGATGGGTATAACGGCACCCCATCCGGCTTTCCGAATATTTGCGAAAACCCTTCGGGGAGTACTTTCCCATACGTTTTGCACGCGGAGGCAAATGCCATAACGAAAGTGGCTCGCAGCAACAATTCATCTGAGGGAGCAACGTTATATGTAACTGCTTCGCCTTGCATAGAGTGTGCGAAATTGATTATTCAAGCCGGTATTAAAAGGGTTGTCTATTCGGAAATGTATCGTATCACTGATGGTCTTGATTTATTGAAAGAAGCCGGAATTGAAACAATATATATGCCCGTAGATTAAATTTTAATATAAAGGTTTGAGATAACAAAAACTGACTGTTATTTGTTAGAAAGTTGATGAATACCAACAAGCGCAGCATTCAGATGCTGTTAATACCGATTATATTTGCCGTCGGCATAGCCGGAGGGTTATTTATTGGAAAGTATTTTTTCTCCAGTTATACTTCCCCTCAGGAGGCTAAGTTACATGCAATTTTAAGAATGATAGACGAAGAATATGTGGATGATGTCGACCTTGATTCTTTGTTTGAGCAATTCTATCCTAAGCTCCTGTCACTTCTTGACCCACATTCCGCATATATTCNCGCCTCTGAACTTCAGGTTGTCAACGATGACCTTGAGGCTTCCTTCAGTGGTGTTGGAGTCTCTTTCCAGATAATAAATGACACGGTCAATATCATTGAGGTCGTGGCTGGAGGACCCTCTGAAAAAGTCGGTCTTCTTGCTGGTGATAAAATTTTGAAAGCCGACACAGTTTCACTTACAGGTAAGAACGCCACATCAGAAAAAGTTTATAAGACCCTGCGTGGCAAGAAAGGGACTAAGGTTCTTTTGGAAATATTGAGGTCTTCATCAGCCAAACCATTGAAATATGAAATTATTCGCGGAGAAGTTCCGGTTCATAGTGTCGATTGTGTATATAAACTGAATGATTCCACCGGCTATGTCAGAGTAAGCAAATTTGCAAAATCCACTGCAGATGAGTTTAACGATGCAATGTTGCATCTGGCATATCAAGGCGCGAAGAAATTCGTGATAGATTTAAGAGGAAATTCCGGTGGTTATCTTGACCAGGCAGTTCTGATGGCTCAGGAGTTCTTGCCTGAAGACGCCATGATAGTCTACACCAAGGGTAAAATGCCGGAATACCAATCTATGGTTGCATCGCCGGGCACGGGACGTTTCATCAACAATGAGATTGTGGTATTGACCGATGAATATTCCGCATCAGCGTCAGAGATTTTTGCCGGTGCAATTCAGGATAACGACCGCGGATTGGTTGTCGGCAGGCGCACTTTTGGCAAAGGTCTCGTGCAGATTCAAAATATGTTGCCCGACAGCAGTGCAATCCGCCTGACCATTGCGCGCTATTATACTCCTTCAGGACGGTCAATTCAGAAGGATTATAAAGAGGGTGATTATGATTTGGATATTTCCCGGAGATTTGCGCATGGTGAGTTTTATAATGCCGACAGCATTAAATTTGATAAGAATAAGATGTTTACAACGCTAAGCGGTCGAACAGTCTATGGTGGAGGAGGCATAATGCCTGACCTTTTCGTGCCGGAAGATACGACCGGATTAACATCATATTATATACAGGTTTCCAATGCCGGACTCATCAGAAACTACGCTAATAAGGTCGCAAATAATTACAGAACAATTTTAAAAAATGCCAGGTCTACCGAGCAATTCAAAAAACTTCTTCCCCGCGACAATACTCTTTTGGAAGGATTTGTGAGCTATGCGGTTAGTCAAGGTGTGCCTGCCCGTTGGTATTATATCAACAAGAGCCGGGATTTGATTTTGTCTCAACTTAAAGCCATTATCGCGAGAGATGTGCTGGGATATGATTCTTTCATAGAAATGCTTAATGAGAAAGACCCTGTTGTGAAGCGTGCTCTCGAAGCTCTCGACTCCGGAGAATCACCCGTCTTCATCAACGGAATGATAGATATAAAAAAGGACACAAGAAAAAAGAAAACAAAATAATTATGGAAAAATCCGAAATACGCAGAAAAGTTAATGCAATGCGCCGAATGTTGTCGGAAGTTGAAAAGATGACGGCTGCAGAAGAAGTGTTTACTCGATTGGAGGAGACCGCAGCCTTTCTTATGGCAGACCATGTCTTGATGTATCATTCTTTACCCGATGAACTTTCAACTCATAAATTCCTGAAAAAATGGGGGAACAAAAAACATTTCTATCTTCCGAGAGTGAATGGTGTGAATCTTGATATCCTTCCATATAATGAAAGCCGACTTGAATTGGGTTCATTTCATATTGAAGAGCCTACGGGTGATGAAACCATTGACCCTCAGGATATAGAAGTGATTGTTGTGCCTGCTGTCGCTTACGACCGCAGGGGAAACAGACTTGGCAGAGGAAAAGGATTTTACGACAGATTGCTTGCTGAAGCAAAAGCTACTANAATCGGTGTCNGTTATGAATTNCAGCTGATGGATGAACTTCCGGCNNNGGAACATGATGTTCCGATGGATATGGTTATTACACNAAAAACAACCATTATCATCNANTANTGAATCAATCTNTTTNAAAAATANTTAAAATTTATCGTTTAACGATAAATTATTTTGGTCTTTTGATAATTCTATTATATATTTGCATTGCAATGATAATTGTGATGCATTTTTTTATATATGCATAAAAATTATTATATTTGGAGTTGATATTCAATTCTGCATTGAATGGTAAAAAGTGATTTCTTGACAACTTGAAAAAAGAAACTAATCTATTATAAAATTAAAATCTATGAAAAAAAGATTATTATCCATGTTGATGATTATGACGGCGATATTACCGGCATCAACAGTAGCTCAGGCACAGATGCCTCAAATGACTCCACTGCCCTTGAAGGAAGGAGTCAAGAGTGGAGTTTTATCTAATGGATTGCATTATTATGTTCTTCATAATGAAGAACCCAAAAACCGTGCAAATTTTTATATTGCACAAAAAGTAGGTTCTACGCTTGAAACTCCCGAGCAACTCGGTCTTGCCCACTTCCTCGAGCACATGGCTTTCAACGGCACCAAGACTTATCCGGGAAAGAATCTTTTGAATTATCTTCAATCCAAGGGTATTCGGTTCGGTGCGGACATTAATGCCTACACCGGTTTTGACGAGACTGTATATAATATTGACAATGTTCCGTGTAACGATGTGGCTTTAATGGACAGTGTTCTTTTGGCTCTTCGCGATTGGAGTTGCAATATCCTTCTCGAAGAGAGTGAAATAGAAGCAGAAAGAGGAGTGATTCATGAAGAATGGCGCACGCGCAATGACGCCAACACCAGAATGTTCACTACTATACTTCCTCAATTATTTGAAGAATATCAATATCACCAGATGCCTATTGGCAGCATGGATGTAGTGATGAATTTCAAGCCTCAAGCCATCCGCGATTATTATCATAAATGGTATCGTCCGGATCAACAGGGCATCATTATCGTAGGCGATTTTAACGCTGATGAAATGGAGCAGAAAGTTAAAGAGCTCTTCTCTGCAATCCCGATGCCTGAAAATGCCGCTCCGCGCGTTTATCAACCCGTAAGCGACAATCAGGAACCGATATATGCAACGTTTGAAGACCCTGAGTTAGCTCAATCACAACTGTTGATTGGGTTTAAATACGAGCTTCTTCCATTTGAAATGAGAAATACTATGGAAGCATATCTCGGAAATGACATCATGAAAGTGGTGATGGCAAAACTCATCAATAACCGNCTGGAAGAGTATACTCAAAATCCGGATTGCAAATATGCATACGCACAGGTTGCATTCGGGAATTATTATGTATCTTCCACAAAGGGAGTGTTTAATGTCGTGATTCTTCCCAAAGGTGATTTCCAAGGTGCTATGGAAGATGCAATGTCAATCGTAACACGCGCATGCAAGACCGGCTTTACAACTTCTGAACTTGAACGTGTGGATTCTGAAATTCTTTCAAACTACGAAAAATTATATNATGAGCGTGACNAANCCGNTTCNNCCGATTTAGCTAACGATCTAATTCGTTATTTCATTGACAATAAGCCGAATCCCGGAATTGAAGTTAAATATGAGTTGATTAAATCCCAGCTTCCGCAGCTCCCGGTAGATTTTGTCAACGCTATGGCTGCTCAACTTTTGNCTCCCTATAATCAAGTNATCGTTNTGGCTNAANCNCAGGTTGACGGTAANCCACTTCCCGAAAAGACAACAATGGTCAACGCTCTCAACGGGGNTCNCAATGCANAATACGAGGCATACGTTGATGAAGTAATAACCGATCCGTTAATTGAAAACTTGCCGAAACCCGGAAAGGTTGTAAGTCAATCAGAGAATAAAGAACTGGGCACAACTATAATCAATCTATCTAATGGAGTCAAGGTTGTGGTTAAACCGACTGATTTTGAGAATGACAATATCCACATGACATTCTTTAAAGAGGGTGGCAAAAGCAGTTATGCCGTTTCCGAAGCCGCTAATGTTCTTTTGATGGAAGATGCATACGATTATTCCAATCTGGGCAATTTTGATGTTGTAAAACTCAAAAAATATCTTGCAGGCAAGAAAGTTAATTTGGGTCTGACCACAGGTATCTCAACCACTGCGTTTGAAGGATCCTCAACTGTAAAAGATTTCCCCACATTGCTTGAGTTGCTCACAGCATCTTTTGTGGAATTAAATCCGAATAAGAATCAATATGAGGTGATGATTGCAAATGTTTTGCCAATCTTTGAATCACGTGAAAATGACCCGATGATAGTTTTCCGAAGAAATTTGAATAATGCTCAATGGAACAATAATCCGGTTATGGCGTCTCCCGACCCGGCTATTATTAAAGCTGCTGATTATGACAAGATGTTTGCAATGGTGAAAAACCTCACAAAGAATGCGGCTAATTTCACAATGATTCTTACCGGTAATGTAAATGTGGACCAACTCATTCCCTTGCTGAATCAATATGTTGCGTCATTACCCTCTACAGGTAAAAAGGATAAGGTTGAGATTCTTAACCCGATTGCATTGGCTCAAGGCTTCGTTTCAAAAACAGTTGACCTTACCATGCAGACTCCGGCTGTCATTGTATTTGAAAATTATAATGGAGTCAACATTCCGTTTGATATGAAGAATGATGTTATGACCAATCTTGTGGCTGACGTTCTGGACAATAATTTCACCACTACGTTACGTGAAGAGGAGGGTGGAACTTACGGTGCCTCAGTATATTCTCAAATCCTTCCCGCTTCCAAGCAATGGGACCTTGTCTATAATTTCCAAACCAATGCTGAGATGGCTCCGAGATTGATTGAAAGAGCCAATAAAGAAACTTTGGAATTGCTTGCCAAGGGCACTGATACAGAGGAATTCAAAAAGGTTGTAGAAGCTGCTCGCGCTCAATTGGAAAATCAACTCCGCACCAACGACTTCTGGCAAAGCCAACTTCTTTATATGGAGAGAGGTTATGATCTTCTGACCGGTAGAGAAGAATTCATCCGTTCATTGACAGTTGATGATTTCAACCAATATGTGAAGACAATGAAGCCTGGTGATAACAGAATTCAAGTAATTCTCAATGGTAAGGCTGCTAACTAAATTGATTTAATTCTTTTAACGGGTGTTTCAAAACATCTATAAGGTTAATTTACCTCTATGGATTTTGAAACACCCCTTCTCCATTCTAATTTTATGATTAAAAATTTTTTAGGCGCATTTGCTGCCGTAGCCATCATGACAGTTATATCTCCAAATGAAGTTGCAGGAGCAGACACAACTTCTTCAACAAATCCTCTTTTTCAAACAAACCTGTTACCTTTCAATGCCATTCCGTTTGACAGGATGACTCCTGAATTATATGAGGAAGCAGTGAAAGAAGGTATCGCAAAGCAAAATCAAGCGATTGCTGCAATTGTAAATCAAAGAAGCATACCTACTTTTGAGAACACCATCGTTGCCTTTGAGAAATCCGGTGCTGACCTTCTCCGTGCGGTGCTGGCAATCGGAAATGTTGAACATGCTGTCGGAGACCCCGCTCTTATGAAAGTAATGGCAGATGTTACTCCCTTGCTATCCGAACAGGAAGCATCCGTATTGCTCAACGAACCTCTTTGGAATCGCATTAAGCAGGTTTATGAAACAATGGATTCCGACACGAGTCTCACTCCGGAAGATAAAAGGCTTATCAAAGAAACATATCTTCAATTTGCACTGAATGGCGCAGACCTGAAAGGTGAAGATAGAGAAAAATACAGGAAGTTATCTTCAGAATTGTCTGACCTGACAATTAAATTTTCACAGAATCTCACCAATGAGATGAAGAATCCGGATAGAAGACTTTGGGTTACCAAAGACCAACTCTCCGGAATCCCGCAGGATATTATAAATGCTGCTAGCGCCGAGGCTAAGGAGGCTTTGGCTGCTGAGGGAAAAGATGATGACGAGTCCTTATATTTGTTCACAATCTTTATCCCTTCTTAT
>WFMC01000122.1 GCA_009177205.1 Bacteroidales bacterium | reverse complement strand
ACTTGCCAAGACCCAAGTTATAAACGTTCACAACAAGGTGCTCCGGAATTTCAGTATAATGTGCTTTCACTTTCAGTTTACGCATTGAGAGAGTGAACTTACCACCGGCTTTAACACCTTCAGCGTGACCTTCAATTTGCACGGGTACTTCCATGACGATGGGCTTTTCGGGGAAAACCTCAAGGAAGTCAATGTGAAGGATAGTGTCTTTAACGGGTTGGAATTGCAAGTCTTTCAAGACTGCTTTTTTAGTCTCGCCGTTGAGTTCAAGATTGATTTCAAAAATGTCGGGAGAATAAATGAGTTTGCGAACATCTTCATTTGAAACTACAATGTCAGTAGTAATCAAACCTCTTTTGTCATCGATAGCAACAACTTTTTCACCCTCTTTGAGAGTGCCTGAGTAAGGAAGTTCAACAATTTTTCCGCCATTAAGCACTGCGGGAATAAGACCTTCTTTACGAAGAGCTTTTACTGATTTTTTTCCAACTGTGGCGCGTGGAGCAGCCTTTAAATCGTAAGTTTTCATTAAATTATAATTTTGTGTTACTCAAATTTTCCTTNNCTNTTTAGNGAAGGTTTTNCNATCACANGGGGCGGANATCCANTCCGCACCACAAAATTATAAAAAAATCTTCAATCTGCCAATAAAAGCAGCATAAAGAATTATAAATTAAGAATTAAAAATTAATGCTCACCCCGCTCCACGATGAATGAGTATAATTGAACGGTAAAAGTCCTATTGGCGAAGAATGACGGTGGCACACCGCTCTACCTTTCCGGTGGCAAGAAAAAAACGCCCCTCGATCGTTTACCGAGAGGCGTGGTTACTAACTTATCTTGTTAGATGAAGAATCAGTTGCGGGGATCACATCTGGATCTTGGCGGCTACGCCGTCAACGGAGACGATGTACATTTGACCGGAGGGAACGGTGATGTTTACTCGGTCGTTGCCATCGGTTGTGTGGATGGATGTGATCAGGAGACCGGACACGCTGTAGACATTGATGGTATTTGCGGACGTCACGCCATCTACAACGATATGGTCGTTGTCGCGATAGATACTGATATGCTTATCTGTGATCTCCCAAACATCTGTAGTTATTTCGGTTGCCAATTGCCCTGCGTAAGTGAGATTAGCCTTAATTTCCGCGTTCTCATTGAGTGGTTCTGTTGTGTAGACTCCGTTCTTTCCCGAAAGCACTTTGTCTCCGTGCATCACTGATTCAACTTTCCAATCATTGTTAGGAGCGACAGTAAATGAATACTTCTCACCCTTGACAGCCTTGTGGCTTGCCGTATGGAGGTCGTTGATAGTCAGATTCACATCTACACTGGGTAGTGTTTCCTCACCTCCGATAACCGTAAGCACGACTTCATCGTTAACGATTTCATCATTAAGCACGTTTATAAGCATGCCCTCAGGGATTNTNAATGTAAGTTTTTGACCTTTTGGTNATGAGGTTGGCTCTCCCGTAAGATTNCTTATATNGTCAAGTGTAAGATAGGTTTTACCGCTACTGTAAATAANGGNTNGCTNCTTTTTNTTTNAAACCGGTTTCATTCCTTCTATTCCTGTCTCACGCACCTGAATAATAGATGTAATATCATTGCTAATTCGGTACTCCCCATCAAATGTCCAAATTACCTTATATAACGCCGACTTTTGGGCATTATTTTCTATATTGCAACCAAGAAGAACTGCATTTGTAGGAGAAGTACCCTTAAAGATCATCTCAATTTCCTTGCTCTTTATATAATTGCATTTTGACAAATCCATTTGTTCATCTAAAGCAACAATCACAGGGTATACTGTAAAGTAACCTTCAGGTATTCTTACCTTATAGGTCTTTCCTTCATATAATATAGATTGAATTTCTGAGAAGGCTTCGTTATAGAACCCTGTTGCAGTTTCGACTAGATTAATATTGAAGTCAAAAGTTTTCAACAATTTTTCCCCATCGTTGTTTACTTCAATAAGTTCACAATTAGTTTTATCTGGGTGAACTGTGAGATAACACTTTCGTGTCCCCAAATAGTATAATTCATCTTTCAAATTCAGAACAATTGTGTGTATGTTAGATACTTCCATATCATTGTCATACACATTGTTTGAAGTTTTATCAACTGAAGTATAAACAATGGATGGAGAAAACTCCATGGGCGTAAACCCTGCATCTTCGGGGGAGGGAGTTGAGAATGATATAATAATTTCATCGTTCCCAAAGGCTGCTTGTCTTATGCCATTTTCCCAAACAGTAATATCATCGGATTTCTTGTAAAAACAATACATAGTTTCCGGCTCAAATCTGAAAGTTGAAAGATCCCACGTTATGCCATCTCCATTGGCAGTACCTTCTAGAGTTTCAATCAAGTTGCCTGAAGATATTTCACCTTTATAAAAATCTATATCTTTTTTATGATCGAATGGTCCTGGAGGTGTAAGAGTTAAACCATCCTCAAGATTAAATTTAATGGTCAAGTTGTCTGGTAGTACAACAGAGTTGTTTTCTATGCTAACAGATTTTGTGGAAACTCTTATTGTGGATGCTCCATTGACGATAATTTCTATCGGTTGATTGACAACAGAAGGATTACTTTTGAGACATACCACTCCTTCCGGCAATTTAATGGCATACTGTTTGCCGAGATACATATTAACATCTTCAAAGATTGCCTTCAGAGCCTTTGAATTAGCAGGATCTATCTCAATTGATGTTGAAGATGCAATTATATCTTGCCCATTGTAAATCTCAATGGGCTTGTTGTGTGAGATAAGTAAATCTTCATTAAACTCGAAACTAATCGAATTCAAAGATTCGATATTGTCGTTATTCGTTACAGAAGCTTTTTGATAAATCAACACATCAGCGCTCGCACTTTCACCATGGAAGGTAAATGTTAAAGGAGACGAACTGTAATTAATCACAGAATTAGCAACTGAAAGATTCGTTGCTAAATCATACATTGCAACATTATTAGCAAAAACAACAGTATAGGTATGTCCTGCTTCTGGAACAAAAGACGAGGGGATAGATAAATCAATAATATCCTTAGAGTTAGTGTCTCCTCTGTATGTTTTTGTTAATACTGTAGTAAGTAATGTGCCGGTTTCTGCATTACCGTCATATAGTTTGGCATTGCTTGTTCGTGTATTACCGGAATACCCGATTGCAATATTTTCATTCCCACTTTCTGCAATAGCTTCAGAAATGTCAAACTTCAATTTGATGTCGAAAGTGGTAATATCAGAACCATTTTCTGGTATGGTTTGGAGGAACTTTATGTTTGTAGAATAGGTGCTTAAACTACAGATTGCTGAAATCAGTAGCAAAAGCATGTATAATCGTCTCATTACATATGTTACGTTGAGTTAAACATAAAGCGTCCTCAACATGACCTATGTAACGAGACACAGAAAATGATGAGGACGCAGTTTCAGATTCTCGGCATAAGAAAGTTAGCGAACTACAACCTTCTTACCATTCACGATGTACAGACCTGCAGGGAGTTCGTTAACTGCATTTGCAGACACGTTTTCCTTAACAAGCCTACCCTGTACATTGTAGATATCCGAGATACTTAAATATGGCGTTTCCTCACCTGTTGAGGATGGCTAATGTTCAACCTTGGTTATTTCAGCATATATTGTAATTGCTGACTACTCGGGAAACTCTATTGATCTCTCTTGCGCCTGACGGATTGGAGTTTCTTACCTCCGCCATAGTCGCGTCACATTCCGTTCGGTTAGGAATCGTGCATAACCGGATTCGTTCCGGCTCTCGTT
>WFMC01000148.1 GCA_009177205.1 Bacteroidales bacterium | reverse complement strand
GATTGACCCTCAGCTTCAGGAAGGTGTAGATGACAAGCGTTTATGTGCGTGGCTTCCCATCAATACTTGCTATAGCGGAGATAACAAAAACGCATTGCCCACGGGAGAATTTGATTCCGAGTGTTTCACAATGTGGAGCTATGTCGACCATTGGGGTAACTGGAGCGCACCATTAGGAGCTGTGCCCGGTAATTTTGCCGATGTGGCTCATAAAAATGGTGTTGCCGTTTCTTCACTGGCTCCAATTCCTTTCGGCACAATCACTACATCATGGTCTGCCGCTCTTGATAAAATCGCAGAACTCGATGGAGCGGATGTCGCAAGGATGCTAGTCTATTATGGAATGGATGGCTTAGGGTATAATTCTGAGTTTCAAGGTTATTCAGCTGCAAAACTTGAATCACTCAGAACAATGCATCAGAGTTTGCTTGTAAATTTAAAGGAGGGATATAATAAGGTTGTACCCGGTTATAACTTACAAGAAAATATATGGTATGACGGAACTTCCGACAGTGGCAAAATTTTGTTTGATTATGGTCTTGATGTCCATAACATAAAGAATTGGGGTCCGCTCGGTCAAGAAAGGAGTTCTCTATTCCTCAATTACAATTGGAACACTCCTGCTCTATTGGTTAAATCAAACGATAATGCATTTCTGATTGGAGAGGACAGAAGTCCCTTATTTCTCTATTGCGGTATAAATATGCAGGGCGGTGAACCTGATGCCGATGAGCGGAATTGGGAATTATTGAAAGACTTTCCACTCTCCATAGGTTTGTGGGGAGCGCATTCAGAAAATATGTTTTGGGTTAACAGATTCGACAACGGACAGTCTCCTTTATCCCGCCAGCAAACTTATCAGCAGCGCATCGAGCAATGGTTTAGCGGAAGCAATCATAATCCGGCAAAACTTCCGGATTTCTCAACTAATACAATTTGTTATACCGGCGACAAAAATTTTCACGGAATGGCTACATATATGTCGGCTCGCTCCTCGCTTTCATGGGATTTGAGCGAAGCCCCGTTTATCAGCAATTTCAATGTTGGCAACGGACTTTTCTTCAATTGGAAAGGACAGAGAATGAACGACAACGAATGGTATAACATAGGAATTCAAGATTATATGCCGACCTGGAGATGGTGGCAATCATCTGAATTTATGGGTCGTGATTCAAACTTAGCCACATCCGGGTTGCTTCCGTCATTTTATTGGGAAGATGCATATCTCGGCGGTTCATGTTTGAAAATTGCAGGCACGGCAGAGAAGAGTTGCCTGCATTTATTCAAGACATCTTTCCAACTAAAGTCTTCTGACAAGCTGACTGTAAGATACAAGAATAAAGGTAACAGAGGGGAAATATCACTCGTCGGAAGTGTCGAAGGAGCCGAGTCATTGAAATCTTTTGCTATTCCGATGAGCGATTCAGCTGAAAAAGATGCCAACGGATGGAGTACTGTAGAAGTCTCGGCGGNAGATCTTGAATTGACAGGGAAGACTCTTGCAATGATTGCTCTCGNATTCCAAAANTGTCANGATNNCAATCTGCTGCTTGGAGNGATATCACTNAAAAGGGAAGAGGCNCCTATGCNAGTCACTCCTCAGATTGGTAAAGTTAAAATNCNACGCAATACCCACAAAGGTATTGATGCGAAAATTCTGTTTGATGTTCCCAATTCAAAGTTGCCCGGAGAAGTGTGTTATAACGATGAAGTTGGGGCATCAATGTTTAAGATTTACTCTCAGGAGGAAGGTTGTGAGCCTGAATTGCGGGGTGCCACCACTTCATGGGCGGCTATGAGTTATTCAACGCCCTTTGACGGTGATGATAAAGGTGAGGGAAAAATACGCTTCGGAGTTTCAGCAGTTTCGATGGATATGGAATCTGAATCACCCATATCATGGAGTGAATGGTTGATTTCGGGAGAACATACCTTCATTAATGATATTGAGATTGACAAAAGCATCATTACACCCGGAGAAAATTTCACGCTCTCTGCAGTTGATTCAAAACGGAAATTTGAGTGGGAGATTACAGAAGCCAACAATCCGGAAAACATTGTGGCATCAAGTAATGAAGCATGTAATAAATGGTCATGTGATGGCATTTCAAAGTTAGGTATTTATGATTTATATTATACAATTCCAAACACCACCGAGACAATAGTCTTAAAAGGATTCATTTCCATCACCAATCCGGCACGCGGCCGCTTGCCTGAAATCCTTGAACTCACTGCAAATAACGAGACGGTGGAGATATCAATACTTCCGGATCAGGATGTTAAATTTGAATACAGGGGAAAGTATGCCGACGGTTATCGTTCACGTGGATTGGTTTTGGATGAAAAGCCGTTCGGCATCAGGGTTGGTGAGGTGTTGGATGCCGAGGACCAATCTTTTTCAATAGCAGGTTGGCTTAAAATTGACGAATTCCCGGGGACAGTGAATTGGATAGATATAGTGGAACGCGACGGCTTGTGGCCACGCAACAACTGGGGTTGGCTATGGACTTCAATCAACCCTGACGGCACGATAAATAATTATTCTCAAGATTTCTCTCCGATGGATAAAGGGGTATCCACCAAGGTAGTGAAATATTACTTCGGAGACTCCCGCGACACATTTTTCAACAAAGGAAAATGGAATCATTTCGCATTGGTGTTTGAACGCAATGCTCTCAAATCGCGTACCCTTCTTTATATAAATGGAGAGTTGGTTGAAAGTGATTGGGAATATGTGTCATGTTCAGATTATAACACATCGGAAAGACGGCTTGCAACTGGAGGCACCGAAGACTTTATTCCTGCATCCAAACCCTTGAAATTGAATAATTATATATTAATCGGGGGTACGCGAAGAAGCGGGCGCGGGGATTCCGGCAGCGGACTGACAGGCGTATTGGATGATTTGGAGATTTGGAATTCCGCAATGACCCCGCAACAGGTATTGAATTCAATGGATGGAATGACAGACGACTATCATCCCGATGGATTGGCTGCATATTTTGATTTTGAGTCAGATGCTGATGAAGAAAATATGTTCTCATCCATGGGCTCTAAACCTGATGCCAAAGGGGGTTATTTGCAATTACTTCCATCAGATGCAGGGGAGGGTCAATCCACTTATAACTTCATCTCACCTGAATTTACTCCCGGCACACCATTCATCGAAGGTGGAGATTATAAAATAGTTACCTTACCTGAATGGAAAATTTCGGGAGCGGAAGTTGCTCATATAGAAGGGGATGGTGAGTACGGAAGCGCAGTTGCGAGATTCCCTTATTCTTCAGAACCATATACCGCGGAATTGACCCTGAAAAATCAGCTTGGAGAAGATAAAAAAACTTTCAGTTATATAAAGATTATCAATCCGGACAGGGTTGAGGAGATTTCTTCTGATGAAGTCAAAACTTACGTTGTAGATAAAAACTTAGTGGTTGAAACTTCTCAATCCGGAAATTATGAAATTTCAGTATGTGGAATTGACGGTCAGATAATATCTTCACTAAGAACGGAACTGAAAGCCGGAAATAAAATATCCGTCTCTCTTCCTGCCTCCGGCATTTATATGATGAGAATCATATATGAAAACAAGACACTCAATCCACTAAAATTTATTGTGAAATAAAAAACATAGTTATAAACGAGAAATGAAACTTAAATTTGTCACTATTCTTTCTATAATTGCTATTGTTTTCCCCTTTCCGATATTTTCCCAATCGGATAACGGGGAAACATCATCAACGTATAACGATTTAATCATCCGCCTGGGTGAGCGGCTTGATGAAGATATATCATATTTGGAATCCAACGGAGTGAAAGTGCTCAATCACAGGGGTGATTTATGCCTTACTTTATATCCGACTGATTTGGATATCAATAGCGTATTGTATTCTTTGCCCTCTTTTCAATCTTCAGAAAATGAAGGCTCGCAAAATTATGAAGCTACCAATATAAATAAGCAAAAAGGGAAACGATTGCAATATCTGTCGGAAGTGAAACGTATGGTAAATAAGAATTTTGTTGATAAATTCAATACCATCATGCGAAATGTGCCGGCAATGGATGTCAATAGANNTTGCTATAATCTGCAATCCACGATTGAATCGGAAGAAGTTAAAAATAAAATTNCCGAACTTGACGGCAGAGGTGTAGTTGTAGGTTTTTGCGATATAGNATTTGNTGCACGCCATGTTAATTTCAAATCTTCAGACGGGAAAGAATTGCGTGTGAAGAAAGTCGNGCATATNAATGAATCCGCCGGAACAATGGATATTTATTCATCACCCGAAGATATATATGCCTGGCATACTGATACGGAAGATAATTTTCACGCCACTCACGTTTGTGGAATAATGGCAGGAGGGTGTAAAATCAATAATTATCACGGCATTGCGCCCGGTGCCGACATTGTCGCCACAACTTCAAATCTCACTGACGTCGGAGTGTTGACCGGGGTGGAAGAAATCATATCATACGCGAAAGAGGTTGGGAAACCTGCAGTAGTTAACATCTCTTTAGGAAATTATAACGGACCTCACGACGGTAGTTCTTTATTTGTTCAATACCTTGACAGATGTGCCGAAGATGCCATCATCTGTGTAGCTTCGGGCAATGAAGGTGACATTCTGGGTCATATAGGCATGAACCTTACAGATGCAAAGCCTTTTTTGCAAATGCAATTCGCAAGTTCCGATTGGGNNCATTTCAACATGTATGGAATGACCGNNATTTATTCCGANTCCTCCGNGCCNTTTGACTTTACTTTATATGTGAGGGAGGATGGAACAAGGGCTCAAAATTTCAAATATGAAACACCAAAACTGGATTTCACCAAGCACCCACAATATGTTTTGACATCCAATCCTGAATTGGCGGAAGTCCCGGGATATATTTATTCTCCGGAATTTGCCGAAGGAATAGAGGGTGAAATTTATGCTTATGGCGAAACGGATTCCGAAAGCAATAGATTTCACGTTCAGGTCTTTTACATGACAAAATCGGAGCGCAAAGCTCAGGATAAATATGATTGGGCTCATTACAGAATAGGCGCGATGGCATACGGAAAAGCCGGACAAAGAATCGATGCTTTTGCCGACTGCTCCCACAGTCGCTTCGAAAGAGTCAACGGAAATCCGGTAAATCCTGACAATTCCTTCAGCGTAAGCGATATGGCAACAGGTCATCACACCATCTCCGTCGGCATGTATTTCGGCAGGGAGGCAGTGCAAACTCTCTCCGGTGGCTTCTGGGGTGGGGGACAAGTGGGTACAGTCAGTCAGGATTCCGGTTATGGCACTTTGCTTGACGGAAGAATCCTTCCAATGACGGTTGCTCCCGGTCTGC